>CALMSE010000181.1 GCA_937872275.1 uncultured Leucobacter sp.
GGCCTCGTGACGCACGCCCCGGCGGTGCCGCCGTCCGGCAACCGGTACGGCGAATCGGTCGTGCGCGAACTGCTGGGCGCCAGATTCATCGAAGAGCGGCCGCTGCCGCAGAGCGGGGAGTAGAAGCGCGTGTACGACGGCATCGTCCAAGACCTCATCGATGAATTCGGCCGACTCCCCGGCATCGGGCCGAAGTCGGCGCAGCGCATCGCGTTCCACATCCTGCAGACCCAGAGCTTCGACGTGTCCCGGCTGGCCGAACTGCTGACCGAGGTGCGCGAGCGCGTGCGCTTCTGCGATCTGTGCGGCAACATCACCGAGCACGAGCGCTGCTCGATCTGCTCGGACCCCCGCCGCGACGCCGGGCTCATCTGCGTCGTGGAGGAGCCGAAGGACGTCGCGGCGATCGAGCGCACGCGCCAGTTCCGGGGCCTGTACCACGTGCTCGGCGGGGCGATCAGCCCGATCGACGGCATCGGTCCCGACGACCTCAGCATCCCGCAGCTCATGCGCCGTCTCAGCGCGGGGGAGGGACAGGAACCGGTGCGAGAGGTGATCCTCGCCACCGACCCCAATCTCGAGGGCGAGGCCACTGCCGCGTACCTCTCGCGGCTGCTCACGAGCATCGAGGTGCCCGTCTCGCGGCTCGCCTCGGGTCTGCCGGTCGGCGGCGATCTCGAGTTCGCCGACGAGGTCACCCTCGGTCGGGCCTTCGAGGGCCGCACGCGGATGGGGTGATCGGGGCGACCCCGATCCGCCCCACTCTCGCCGATCAACGTCCGGCCCGATCGCCTGCTGGCCGGCGTCTGCTGCCCGGCGCCCGGCGTCCGCTGCACCGAGCCGGGCCCTCGGAACCTCGCCCGATCTCATTGCGCACGCGTTTGACGATTGCGCACGAGTTATCGCGGCAAACGGGTGTGCAATGGGCAAACTCGTGCGCATCGACATCGACATCGCCCTCGGGCCCACCACCCCGGGCACTCCAAACGGCCCCCAGCCTGCGGGCATGAGCTCCCGGCTAGGATAGAACTTGGCAAATTTTCTAGGACCCGTGAGGGAGGCGCGCACGTGGCGTTGATCGTGCAGAAGTTCGGCGGATCCTCGGTCGCCGATGCCGAGAGCATCAAGCGGGTGGCGAAGCGCATCGCCGAGACCCGGCGCGCCGGCAACGACGTCGTCGTGGCGGTGAGCGCCATGGGCGACACGACCGACGAACTGCTCGACCTCGCCGCCGAGTGCACCCCGATCCCCGCCCCCCGCGAGCTCGACATGCTGCTCACCGCCGGCGAGCGCATCTCGATGGCGCTGCTCGCCATGACCATCAAGGGCATGGGCTTCGAGGCGCTCTCGTTCACCGGCAGCCAGGCCGGCATGATCACCACCGCCGAGCACGGCGCCGCCAAGATCGTCGACGTCACCCCGGGCCGGGTGCGGGAGGCCCTCGACCAGGGCGCGATCGCGATCGTCGCGGGCTTCCAGGGCTTCAGTCGCGATTCGCGCGACATCACGACCCTCGGCCGCGGCGGATCCGACACGACCGCCGTCGCGCTCGCCGCCGCCCTCGGCGCCGACGTCTGCGAGATCTACACCGACGTCGACGGGGTCTTCACGACCGACCCGCGAGTGGTTCCGCTGGCCCGCAAGATCGATGCGATCACCGCGGAGGAGATGCTCGAGCTCGCGGCCTCGGGGGCGAAGGTGCTGCACCTGCGCGCCGTCGAATACGCTCGCAGGCACGGCGTGGCACTGCACGTGCGATCTTCGTTCTCCAACGAGGAGGGCACCATCGTCTACGACCCCGCGAAGGGGCATCCGAAGGGAGCTCAGGTGGAAGAGCCGATCATCACCGGTATCGCGTTCGAGAAGAGCGAGGCGAAGGTCACCGTCGGCGGAGTGCCCGACGTGCCGGGCAAGGCCGCGCAGATCTTCGAGATCATCGCGAAGACCAATGCCAACATCGACATGATCGTGCAGAACGTGTCGGCGGCGCAGACGAATCGCACCGACATCTCCTTCACCGTGCCGCTCGCCGACGGGCGCAAGGTCGTCGAGGCGCTCGAGGGGTCCCGCGATGAGCTGGGCTACGAGAGCCTGCAGTACGACGACCAGATCGCGAAGGTCGCCGTCGTGGGCGCCGGCATGCGCAACGCCTCGGGCGTCTCGGCGCAGCTGTTCCGCGCCCTCTACGAGGCCGGCATCAACATCGAGATGATCTCGACCAGCGAGATCCGCGTCTCGGTCGTCACCCGGGCCGACCTCATGGAGAAGGCCGTGCGCGCCCTCCACACCGCCTTCGGCCTCGACGCCGACACCGAGGCCGTCGTCTACGCGGGCACCGGCCGCTAGTTTCTCGAGAGGATCCGAACATGTCTCAGCAGGGCTTCAACGTCGCCGTCGTCGGTGCGACCGGTCAGGTGGGCACCGTGATGCGCCGCCTGCTCGACGAGCGCGACTTCCCGATCGCTTCGCTGCGCCTCTTCTCGAGCGCGCGCTCGGCGGGCAGCACGATCGAGTTCCGCGGCGAGCCGATCGTGGTCGAAGACGTCGACACGGCGGATCCCGCCGGCATCGACATCGCCCTCTTCTCGGCGGGCGGTGCCGCGTCGAGGCAGTACGCGCCGAAGTTCGCCGAGGCCGGCGCCATCGTCATCGACAACTCGAGCGCCTGGCGCATGGATCCCGCCGTTCCGCTCGTCGTGAGCGAGGTCAACCCTCACGCCATCGACGGCATCCTGGCCGCAGGCAGCGGGATCATCGCGAACCCCAACTGCACCACCATGGCGGCGATGCCCGTCATGAAGGCGCTCGACGCCGAGGCCGGGCTCGAGCGCCTGGTCGTGACCACCTTCCAGGCGGTCTCGGGCTCGGGCCTCGCCGGCGCCCGCGAGCTCTCGCGCCAGGTCACGGCCGCGGTCGAGGCCGGCGGCATCGAGGGGCTCGTGCACGACGGCGCCTCGGTCGACTTCCCGGCCCCCGAGATCTACACCAAGACGATCGCCTTCGACGTGCTGCCGCTCGCCGGCTCCATCGTCGACGACGGCCAGGGCGAGACCGACGAGGAGAAGAAGCTGCGCAACGAGAGCCGCAAGATCCTGGGGCTCCCCGAGCTGCGCGTCGCCGGCACCTGCGTGCGCGTGCCGGTCTTCACCGGTCACTCGCTGTCGATCAACGCCGAGTTCGCGAGGCCGCTCTCGCCGGAGCGGGCCGCCGAGGTGCTCGCCGAGGCGCCGGGGGTGCAGCTGAGCGACGTGCCGACGCCGCTCGAGTCGGCCGGGCAGGATCCCTCGTTCGTGGGCCGGATCCGGGCGGACCAGAGCGCGCCCGAGGGCCGCGGCCTCGCGCTCTTCGTCTCGAACGACAACCTGCGCAAGGGCGCGGCGCTGAACGCGGTGCAGATCGCCGAGCTCGTGGCGAAGCGGCTCGTGGCGTAGTCGGCGTCCTGGCGCCGGCGCCGCCGGATCAGTCGCGCACGGCCTCGAGCGTGATGAGGCTCGCCTCGGGCCGGCAGGCGAAGCGGATCGGCGCATAGATCGAGGCCCCGAGGCCCGCGCTCACGTTGAGGAACGCCGCATGCTCGGCGTCGTACCAGACGTCCAGGCCGCGGGCGAGCCGGGGCGGCAGGTCGCAGTTCGAGGTGAGCGCTCCGACGCCCGGCACGCGCACCTGCCCGCCGTGCGTGTGCCCGGCGAGGATCAGTTCCGCGTCCGCATCGAGCAGCCGGTTCAGCGCGCCCTGGTACGGCGCGTGCACCACGCCGATCCGCGTCACGGGCGTCTTCGCGCGCGGCTTCGGGAGCGCGGCGATCGCCTCGTCCATCTTCTCGGCGTCGTCGTATCGGATGTGCGGATCGCCGAGGCCGAACAGCAGGGCGGTGGTGCCGCGCAGCTCGATGCGCTGAGCCGCGTTGTTCAGGTCGGCGAAGCCGAGCTCCACGAGACCGCGGGTGAGCGCGGCATTGTCGAGATCCGGTGTGCGGGTGCTCCTGCGGCTCGGCTCGCGCAGGTACGCCAGCGGATTCTTCGGGATCGGGCCGTAGTAGTCGTTCGAGCCGTGCACGAAGACCGTCGCGATGCCGGCCTCCGAGAAGGGCCGCAGCGCGTGGAGCAGGGGACCCCGGGCGAAGCGGTGCCCCATCAAGTCGCCGGTGAGCACCACGAGATCGGGGCGGAGCTCGACGAGGCGCCGTACCCAGGAGATCTTGCGGTGCTGCCAGGGCGCCAGGTGCAGATCGCTCAGCTGCAGCACCCGCAGCGGCGTCGCCCCGGCGGGCAGCACCGGCAGGGTGTGCCGCCGCAGGGCGAACAGCCTCGGCTCCACCAGGGTCGCCCAGGCGGTCGCCCCGAGGGCCGCGGCCCCCAAGGCCTTCGCGACTCGACTCATGCGCAGTCGACCATCACCCGCACCTGGTTGGTGCGGATCGCCTCGGTGCCGCTCGCCGGGTCCAGCGAGTCGAACGGCTTGGCGCCCAGGTTGCCCCCGCCGCCGGTGCCCGGCTTGCAGATGATCGAGACCGAGCTGAAGCCCTCGTTGTTGAGGATGGTCTTCGCCGCGTTGCCGTCGCTGCCGTCCGGGATGTCGGGGATCGTCGACATGCTGCCGTTGCTGCGGTAGATCGTGATGTCGGTGCCCTGCGGGGCGCCTTCGCCGGCGGCCGGGTTGGTGCTCGAGACCATGCCCGCGGTGACCGACGAGTCGGCCGTGCCGCCGTCCGTCACGCTGAAGCCGAGCGAGGTCAGCAGCTGAGACGCCTCGTCGTAGCCCTTGCCCCTCACGTCCGGCACGGTGACGAGCGTCGTCTTCGTGGCCGTCTCGGGCGGCGGCGGGAACGCGTCGCCGCCGTACTTGGCGTCGGCGACGTCCATCATCGCCGGCCAGATGGCCTGGTCGGCGATCATGAGGCCGGTCCATCCGCCGAAGAGCTGGGTCGAGACCTTGCCGGTGACATTGCCCACCCAGGTGGCCGTGGCGACGCGCGTGCTCGCGCCGACGGTCCAGTTGTCGACCACGTCATCGGTGGTTCCGGTCTTGGCGAGATGCGGGACCCCGATCGCCGAGCGGGCGTGGCGGGCGAGGCCGTTGTTGACGGCGTACTCGAGCGCGTAGGCGACGCCCGCCGCGACCTCGGGAGTCACGCCGTTCTTGCACTGGCTCTTGGTGAACGGCACGTCTTCGCCGTCGGGGCCGGTGATGCTGTCGATCGGCACCGGGGTGCACACCATGCCGCCGCCCGCGAAGGCGGCGAAGGCGGTGGCCATGGTGATCGGGGCGATCTCGTCGGTACCCGCGTAGACGCCGGCGGGCACCACGGTGAGGTCGCGCGGGTCGTTGTTCAGGGTGGGGGCCTTGATCGTGTCCACGAATTCCTGGCTCACCAGCCCCAGATCGGCCTCCTCCTGCGTCCACACCGGCTGATTCGAGGCGCGATGCACGCCCAGATTCTGCGCGGTCCGGAAGGTGTCGCAGAGGTCCATCTTCTGCTGCATCGAGACCACGCCGCCGTTGATGGAGTTCGCGATCACGTTCAGCACCGACTGGTTCCCGTGCTGCCGACCCTGGTCGTTCTGGAAGGTGAAGGATCCGGTGCCGTAGACGCCGCCGAGGCACTCGGCCTTGAAGCTCTGGTACTGCACGGTACGGCCGTTGGCGTTGACCACCTCGCGCACCGAGTGGCCCGAGTTGATCCACTCGGCGAGGGTCAGCGCCTTGAAGGTCGACCCGACCTGGAAGCCGCTGGAGCCGCCGTACTCCTTGTCGGTGTTGTAGTTGATGGCGGTGACCCCCGGATTCGCATCGAGCACCGCGGGGTCGTTGCTGAAGGGCCGGTTCTGCACCATGGCCAGCACGCGGCCGGTGCCGACCTCGACGCTGACGCTCGCGGCGCCGACATCGATGCCGTCCATGACCTGCGGCACCTCGGCCTGCACCGAGGCGAGGCCGGCGGCCTGGATGTCGAGGTCGATCGTGCTCACGATCTTCAGCCCGCCGCGCAGGAAGTTGAACTCGCGCTCGTCGACGCTGTTGCCGAAGCTCGGGTCGTTCTCGATGTAGAGCTGCACGTAGTTGCAGAAGTGGCCGAGACCGATGTTCTCGGCGACCGCGCACCCGGACTGCCGGGGCGTGATGTTCGGGGTCACCGGCGTCGCGACGGCCTCGTCGTGCTGCGCCTGGGTGATGCGGCCGGTCTCGAGCATCTTGCCGAGGATGTAGTTGCGGCGCGCCTCGTTGTTCGGGATGTTCTGCTCGAGGTCGATCTGCAGGATGGAGGGGTTCTGCACGATCGCGACGAGGCTCGCGGCCTCGGCGAGGGTCACATCGGCGGCGCTCTTGCCGTAGTAGTACTGCGCGGCCGACTCGATGCCGTAGTTGGTGCGGCCGAACAGCGCGATGTTCAGGTAGCCGAGCAGGATCTCGTCCTTCGAGTACTGCTTCTCGATGCTGACCGCGTAGCGGATCTCCTGCAGCTTGCGGTCGACGTCCTGCCGCATGGCGTTCTGGTACGCGGCCTCGCGCTCGGCCTCGTCGGGGATCGCCTCCGCCTCCTGCACGAGCACGTTGCGCACGTACTGCATCGTGATCGTCGAAGCGCCGCCGCTGTCTTGACCGGCCACCTGGCCGAGCGCAGCGCGGCCGAGCCCGAGCACGTCGACGCCGCTGTGCGAGTAGAAGCGCGGATCCTCCGCCGCGACCGCGGCGTCCTTGACGTACTGCGAGATCTGGTCCCAGCCCACCATCTCGCGGTTCTGCGCGAAGAAGGTGGCGACCTCGATCTCCGATCCGTCGGAGGTCTTGGCGTAGATGGTCGAGGGCTGCGCGAGCCGACCGGGGTTGATGTGGTCGGGGAGATCGTTGAAGATCTCGATCGCGCTCTTCGCCGCGGCGCCGCTGATGGCGACGACGGGGGTGACCGCGGCCGTGAGCAGCACGCCGGCGACGACGCTCATGACGACCGCTCCGAGGAAGCCGCCGATCACGCCGCCGGCGCTACGGGGCTTCGCGGTGCGGGGCGCTCGGCGGCGCTCGCTCGAAGACTTGGACGAGGTTGAAGCCATAGGATAAAGCGTAGGCGACGCGGCTGACAATCGCCTATCGGGGCGCCGGTTTCCGGCGAGTCCGGGGGCGTTGCCGCGCCGTCTCAGCCAGTCAGCAACCGTATCGAGGAGGCTCCATGAGCGAATCGTCCGAGGCCGCGCAGCAGCGCTGGGAGTATTTCGTGACCCCGCTGCTGCTGCACAACGAGGCGCAGATCCTGAACAACTGGGGCCAGCAGGGCTGGGAGCTCGTGCAGATCATCGAGGGCCCCGCCGGCGGCAACGTCGCATATCTCAAGAGGAGGGCCTGAGCCATGCCGGTCATCGAGGATCGTCTCCGCGAGTTGGGCTACGAAGTGCCCGACGTCGCCGCCCCCGTCGCCGCCTACGTGCCGGCGCTGCGCCGCGGCAATCTGGTCTACACCGCAGGCCAGCTGCCCTTCGTCGACGGCGAACTGCCCGCGACCGGCAAGGTCGGCGCCGAGGTCACCGCCGAGCAGGCCGAGGATCTCGCGCGTCAGTGCGCGCTCAACGGCCTCGCCGCCGCGCGCGGCGTGCTCGGAACGCTCGACCGCATCACCCAGGTGGTGAAGGTCACGGCCTTCGTCGCCTCCGACCCCTCCTTCACGGGGCAGCCGGGCGTCGCGAACGGCGCCTCGGTCTTCCTGGGCCGGGTCTTCGGCGACACCGGCATCCACGTGCGCTCGGCCGTGGGCGTCGCGGTGCTGCCGCTCGATGCTCCCGTCGAGATCGAGTTCGTGTTCGAGGTCGAGGAGTAGCCGCCGCCGAGGCGCGGTCGAGGCGTCGGCGCGGGAGCGCCGGGCGCAGGAAGGCGGGGGCGGATCGCCAGGTGCGATCCGCCCCCGCCTCTGCCTGCGGCGCCGCTCAGCCTCGGGCCTTCTCCTCCCGCACCCGCAGCGAGATGCTCTGCATCACGGCGGTGTCGGCGAGCGTGGTGGTGTCGCCGATGTCGCGGCCCTCCGCCGCGTCCTTGAGCAGGCGCCGCATGATCTTGCCCGAGCGGGTCTTGGGCAGCTCGTTCACCACGAACACCTGGCGCGGGCGGGCGATGGCACCGATCTGAGCCGCGACGTGCTTCTTCAGCTCGGCCTCCGCCTCGGCCTCGGTGAGCAGCTGCTGCTGCGACTTCAGGATCACGAAGGCGACCACCGCCTGGCCGGTGGTCTCGTCGTCGGCCCCCACGACCGCCGCCTCGGCGACCGCGTGGTGCTCGACGAGCGACGACTCGATCTCGGTCGTCGAGAGCCGGTGGCCCGAGACGTTCATCACGTCGTCGACGCGGCCCATGAGCCAGATGTCGCCGTCCTCGTCGACGCGCGCGCCGTCGCCCGCGAAGTACTGGTCGCCGAACTTCGACCAGTATGTGTCGACGAAGCGGTCGGGATCGCCCCAGATCGTGCGCACCATGGAGGGCCAGGGGCGCCGGATCGTGAGCAGGCCGCCCTGCCCCCGGTCGACGCGGTTGCCCGCCTCGTCGACGACGTTGACGTCGATGCCGGGCTGCGGCACCTGTGCGCTGCCGGGCTTGAGCGTCGTCAGGCCGGGCAGCGGCGCGATCATGATCGCGCCCGTCTCGGTCTGCCACCAGGTGTCGACGATGGGGGCCCTGCCCGCCCCGATCACCTCGTGGTACCAGCGCCACGCCTCGGGGTTGATGGGCTCGCCCACCGAGCCGAGCACGCGGATGCTCGAGAGGTCGTGCTGCTCGGGCACCTGGCGGCCGACCTTCATGCACGCGCGGATCGCGGTGGGGGCGGTGTAGAAGATCGAGACCTTGTACTTCTCGATGAGCTGCCACCAGCGGCCCCAGTCCGGGGTGTCCGGCGTGCCCTCGTAGAGCACCTGGGTCGCGCCGTTGGCGAGGGGGCCGTAGACCACGTAGCTGTGGCCCGTGACCCAGCCCACGTCGGCGGTGCACCAGAAGACGTCGGACTCGGGCTTCAGGTCGAAGACGTCGCGGTGCGTGGCGCTCGCCTGGGTGAGGTAGCCGCCCGAGGTGTGCAGGATGCCCTTCGGCCGGCCGGTGGTGCCCGAGGTGTAGAGGATGAAGAGCGGGTTCTCGGCCGGGAAGCCCTGCGGCGTGTGCTCGCCGTCGTAGGCCGTGATCTCCTCGTGCCACCAGAGGTCGCGGCCTTCGAGCATGTCGACCTCGTTGCCGCCGCGCTTCACGACGAGCACCTTCTTCACGGTGCTCGGTGCGCCGTCGTCGGCGCCCAGCGCGAGCGCTTCGTCGACGGTGGGCTTGAGCCCCGAGACGCGGCCCTTGCGGTAGCCGCCGTCGGCGGTGATGACGAGCTCGGCCGCCGCGTCGTCGATGCGGGCGCGCAGGCTCTCGGCGCTGAAGCCGCCGAAGACGACGGAGTGCGCGGCTCCCAGGCGCGCGACCGCGAGCATCGCGATCGCCGTCTCGGGGATCATCGGCATGTAGATGGCCACGCGGTCGCCCTGCTTCACGCCCAGCGCGGTGAGCATGTTCGCGGCGCGCTTCACCTCGTGGGTGAGCTCGCCGTAGGTGATCGTGCGGGTGTCGCCCGGCTCGCCCTCGAAGTAGTAGGCGACGCGGTCGCCGAGCCCGGCCGCGACGTGCCGGTCGAGGCAGTTCGCGGCGACGTTGAGCTCGCCGTCGGCGAACCACTTGGCGAAGGGCGGGTTCGACCAGTCGAGCACCTCGGTGAAGGGCTTCGTCCACTGCAGCTCGCGCGCCCGGCCGGCCCAGTAGGCGTCGGGGTCCTCGGCGGCCTTCCAGTAGATCGCGGGGTCGGTGAGCGCGGCCCGGGCCTTGAACTCCGCGCTCGGCGGATAGGCCTCGACCTCGAGCGAATGGCTCTCGATCGTGCCGCGGTCTGTCGTATCAGTCATGGACGCCGTTATCCCGTCTGTGCCGAAGCACCTCTGCGTGCGCGTGCTGCCAGGTTAAAATATATTTCTCGTCGGGGCAAGTGCGGGGGGCGGATCCTGCAACGCTTTCGCCGTGCACAGCGCCCGGGGGCCTGTGAATCCGCCCGGCCCTCCACAGATCGCCGCAGGAGGCCGTTCCGCCCCGTCACCGCTGCTTGGCTGGGGGCATGCCGGCCTCTCCGCACGCATCGCCTTCCGGGATGCTCGCCCCGCCCTGGGCTCCGCGGGGCGCGTCGCGGGTGGCCGGGGCCGGGCCGTCGCCGGCCGCGCG
>CALMSE010000182.1 GCA_937872275.1 uncultured Leucobacter sp.
CGACGACGCCGAGCTGCGTGACGGCGTTCGGGCGCTGCAGGTCGCAGGCGACGAGGAGCGGCGTATGGCCCTGATCCTTCAACCACTTCGCGAGCTTGCCCGCGAGCGTCGTCTTGCCCGCGCCCTGGAGGCCCGCGAGCATGATGACGGTCGGCGGGGTCTTCGCGAACTCGAGGCGGCGCTGCTCGCCGCCGAGGATCGCGATGAGCTCCTCGTTGACGATCTGCACGACCTGCTGCGCCGGGTTCAGCGCCTTGTTGACCTCGTCGCCGAGGGCGCGCTCGCGCACCCTGCCGGTGAAGTCCTTGACGACCTCGAGCGCGACGTCGGCCTCGAGCAGCGCGCGGCGGATCTCTCGGACCGTGCCGTCGACGTCGGCAGCGGTGAGCTTGCCCTTCGTGCGGAGATTCCTGAAGGTGTCGGTGAGCCGCGTGGACAGGGTGCCGAAGGTAGCCATAGTGCTCTCAGTCTACCCGGCGCCAGGCGCCGGAGTCCGGGTGCGTGTTCGGCTCGACGCGCCGCCAGTGCACGGCCTCGTCCCATACGCGCACCCGCTCGGTGAGCCAGGAGGTCTCGTCGGGGCTCCAGCCCGCGATCACCCTCGCGCGGCCCTCTCCGAGATCGATACCGCCGAAGCCGTCGGGAACACGGTCGCCGCCCGGACCGAAGAGCGCACGCGAACGGCCCGCGCCCGGATCCGCCGCATATGCCGCGTCGAACACGGCGTTCACCCGACGCTCCCAGGGGACGCGGCCGGGAGCCCGTCCACCGCGTGGTCGGTACCGGCAGCGGGCGAGCTGAGACGTCAGCTGGGCGAGGCGCTGAGACGTCGCGGCCGGCCGGGATGGCTCCTCTCCGAGCCCTCGCCCGCCCGGATGATGCTCAAGGGGGTCGGTCCGGTGCGCCATTCGGGGGAATCGCGCATCACGGTGACGGCTGTTCTGGGGCGCGCGGGCAGCACGGCGCGCACGACGCTGCGCGGTCAGCCCACCAACTGCTGGGCGAAGACGTGCGGCGTGAAACCGGTGAGATCGCCGATGCCCTCCCCCTGGCCGACGAGCTTGATGGGCAGCCCGGTGTTCTGCTGCACCGACAGCACGAATCCGCCCTTCGCCGAGCCGTCGAGCTTCGTCAGCACGAGCCCCGTCACGCCGGCGTGCTCGATGAACGCCTCCGCCTGCGCGAGACCGTTCTGGCCGGTCGTCGCATCGAGCACGAGCAGCACCTCGGCGACGGGCGCCTGCTTCTCGATGACGCGGCGCACCTTCGAGAGCTCGTCCATGAGCCCGCCCTTGGTCTGCAGCCGGCCGGCGGTGTCGATGATCGCGATGTCGTAGCCCTCGGCCTTCGCGCGCTCGACGGTCTGGAACGCCACCGAGGCCGGATCCTGCCCCTGCTGCTGTGGCTTCACGATCGCGGCTCCCCCGCGCTCGGCCCAGGTGGCCAGCTGCTCGACCGCGGCCGCGCGGAAGGTGTCCGCCGCGCCCACGATGACGCGCTTGTCGAAGGCGCGCAGATAGTTCGCGAACTTGCCGATCGTGGTCGTCTTGCCCACCCCGTTCACGCCGACGACGAGGATCACCGCCGGGCGCTCCGACAGGTGCAGGGTGGGGTCGAACTTCGCGAGCCGCTCCTCGATCGCGTCGCGGAGCATGCCGCGCAGCTCCCTCACCTCGGCGACTCGGAGCCGGTCGACATCGGCTCGCAGCTGGCCCAGGATCGACTCCGAGATCTCGGGCCCGAAGTCGGCGGTGAGCAGCGCGGTCTCCAGTTCGTCCCAGGTCTCCGCGGTGATGGGCTCGGAGTCCGCCTCGGCCGCGCCGAACACGCTGCGGAAGACGCCTTTGAGAGACCACGAACGCTCAGCCATGGATCCAGCTTAGGGGCGGATCCCGGGGCCCGGGTCGCCGCGCGCATCCCACAACGCGCATTCCCGTTTGATCACGAAGCTGTGCACGATTCCCACATTCGATTACCCAGTGGCCCGGACTCCGCTACGATTCAAAAGATTCATGGCGAATCCGCGAAGGCGCGGATCGCGTAGCGACCCCCACGGAGGTACCGTGACCCGCATAACGGCAGCACCGATTCCGGCAGCACCGGCGAACGCCAGGCGCTCGCTCGGCCTCGCCCTCCTGCTCGCGCTCCTCGTCACCCTGTTCGGCGGCCTGTTCTCCTCGCCCGCCCACGCGGCGGAGTGCACCCCCGACCCCGGCACCGCGTGCGTGCAGGGCGTCATCAAGGAGAGCACCGGCGATCCCGCGCCCGGCGTCGAGCTCACCCTCAGCGGCGGAGGCCAGACGCAGAGCACCGAGACCGGCAGCGACGGCCGCTGGTCGTTCACCGTCGAGGAGGCCGGCGCCTACACCGTGACGGTCGACGAGCAGTCGCTGCCGGAGGGCAACTACTTCAGGAGCGCCGGCTCGCGCGAGGTCAAGGTCGAGCTCGGTCGATCGACGAGCGCGCTGTTCCCCCTCACCGACGACCCCGACGCCGCGAGCGCGGGCGGAGGGGACGGCGACGAGGCCGGCACGAGCGGATCCGGCGGCTCGAGCGCGAACGCGTTCTCCTGGCCGCGCTTCTGGCAGCAGTTCGTCTCGGGCATCCGCATGGGCCTGCTGATCGCCCTCGCCTCGCTCGGCCTCTCCCTCATCTTCGGCACGACGGGCCTCAGCAACTTCGCCCACGGCGAGATGGTGTCGCTCGGCGGCCTCCTCGCGGCGGTGTTCATGGGCCTCACCGGCAATCTCTGGATCGCCGCCGTGCTGGCGGTGGCCGCGCTGGCGATCTTCGGCTGGGCGCAGGACAAGGTGCTCTGGAAGCCGCTGCGCAAGAAGCGGCTGAGCCTGATGCAGCTGATGATCGTCTCGATCGGCCTGTCGATCACCATGCAGTTCCTGTTCCAGTTCATCTGGGGTTCGGGCGTCGTGCGCATCGACAGCGCCACGCCGGCCACGGTCGAGTTCTTCGGCATCGTGCTGACCGTGCAGTCGCTCATCGCCATGGGCATCTCGCTCGCCGCGATCATCCTCGTGGGCCTCGGCCTCATGTACACGCGCTTCGGCCGCGCCACCCGGGCCATCAGCGACAACCCCGCGCTCGCCCGGGCCTCGGGCATCGACGTGGACCGCATCATCAACGTCGTGTGGATCGTCGGCGGAGCCATGGCCGGCCTCGCCGGCGTGTTCTTCGGGCTCGTCTTCAACGGCGTGACCTGGTTCACCGGCGGGCAGATGCTGCTGCTCTTCTTCGCCGCGGTCACCCTCGGCGGCCTCGGCACCGCGTTCGGCGCCTTCATCGGCTCGATGATCATCGGCATGATGGTCGAGCTCACCAACATCTGGCTGCCGGGCGACCTGAAGTTCGCGACGGCGCTGGCGATCCTCATCCTCATCCTGCTGATACGTCCGCAGGGCATCTTCGGCCGCAAAGAGCGGATCGGCTAGGAGCGCATCATGGATTTCTGGACCGGACTTCTCACGAGCATCCTGCAGACGGCGATCTCGCCGACCACGGCGGCCTTCGTGCTCGCCGCCATCGGCCTCAACATCCACTTCGGTTTCACCGGCCTGATGAACATGGGCCAGGCGGGCTTCATGCTCGTCGGCGCCTACGGCTTCGGCGTCTCGGTGTCGTTCTTCGGACTGGGATTCTGGCCGGCGCTCGCCGTCGCCATCCTCTGCGCGGTGGTCTTCGCGCTGATCCTCGGCATCCCGACGCTGAAGCTGCGCGGCGACTACCTGGCCATCGTCACGATCGCGGCGGCCGAGATCATCCGCATGATCCTGCGCATGGCCATGCTGACCGATGTGACCGGCGGGCCCGCGGGCCTGCACAGCACGAAATACGCGTACGTCTTCGCCGAGCTGTCGCCCCTGCCCGAGGGGCGCACCGACATCCTCGGACTCGACTACGCGAACACCGGCGGCAACGACTGGTGGATCCGCATCGTCGCCTGGGCCCTCGTCGCCCTCTTCATCCTCATCACCTGGGCGCTCGTGCGCAGCCCGTGGGGCCGCGTGCTCAAGGGCATCCGCGAGGACGAGGACGCCGTGCGCAGCCTCGGCAAGAGCTCGTACGCGTACAAGATGCAGGCGCTGATCCTCGGCGGCGTGATGGGCGCGATCGGCGGCATCGTGATGACGATGCCCTCGGCGATGCAGCCCGACGGCATGGCCCGTCCCATGACGTTCAACCTCTGGATGATCATGCTGCTCGGCGGCGCCGCGACCATCTTCGGCCCGCTGCTCGGCACGCTCATCTTCTTCGTCGTGCGCCTGCTGCTCACCACGATCGCCGGCGAGTTCGTGCCGAGCAACCTGCTGAGCCCCAGCCAGACCGAGCAGCTCGCGTGGGTGCTCGTCGGCGTCTCGCTCATGCTGCTCGTGATCTTCAGGCCACAGGGCATACTCGGGAACAAGAAGGAGCTGTCGTTCAATGTCTGATCAGACGACGTCGACGACACCGTCGACCGCACGCGATGACTACCCCTACGACCGCGAGGCCCTGCGCGCGCGGCTGCGCGAGCTGGAGCAGGTGCCCGGCGTCTCGAAGCCCGACCCGATCCTGTCGGTCGACAGCATGATCCGCCGCTTCGGCGGCATGACCGCGGTGAACGTCGAGCATCTCGAGGTGCAGCGCGGCGCGATCACCGCGCTGATCGGGCCGAACGGCGCGGGCAAGACGACCTTCTTCAACCTCATCACGGGCTTCGATCAGCCCTCGAACGCGAAGCGCCTCATCGGCGGCGGCGACGCGCGATGGGCCTTCAACGGGAAGACGCTCAACCGCACCGGGGCCTCCCAGGCCGCACGCCTGGGCATGGTGCGCACCTTCCAGCTGACCAAGGCGCTCAGTCGCATGACGGTGCTCGACAACATGCTCATCGGCGCGTCGAACCAGCCCGGCGAGAACCTCTTCGTCGGCCTCATCCACCCGCTCTGGAAGAAGCGCGAGCGCGAGAACATCGAGCGCGCCGAGGAGCTGTTGGCCCGGTTCAAGCTGGACGCCAAGAAGGACGACATGGCGGGCGACCTCTCGGGCGGCCAGAAGAAGCTGCTCGAAATGGCGCGGGCCCTCATGTCGGATCCCCCGATGATCATGCTCGACGAGCCGATGGCTGGGGTGAACCCGGCTTTGACCCAGAGCCTGCTCGACCACATCCAGGCGCTGCGCGACGAGGGCACCACGGTGCTCTTCGTCGAGCACGACATGCACATGGTGCGCCACATCAGCGACTGGGTCGTGGTGATGGCTCAGGGCGAGATCATCGCCGAGGGCGTGCCCGAGAACGTCATGACCAGTCAGGCCGTGGTCGACGCCTACCTCGGCGCGCACCACGACCGCGACCTGGGCGACGACGACGTGCTGAACACCGACATGATCCAGGCGATCGCCGAGCAAGTGCAGGAAGAGGTCGAGGAAGAGGAGGAGGCGCGATGAGCGAACACGAGCCCCGCGAGACGGTGCAGCGCGAGCCCCGCCCGGTGGTGAAGGCCGACAACATCACCGCGGGCTACCTCCCCGGCATCAACATCCTGAACGGCTGCACGCTCGACGCCTACGAGGGCGAGCTGATCGGCATCATCGGGCCGAACGGCGCCGGCAAGTCGACACTGCTGAAGGCGCTCTTCGGCCTCGTGAGCATCCGCGACGGCGCGGTCACGCTCGACGGCGAGGACGTGACGAACGCCCCCACCGACCAGCTCGTGCGCAAGGGCGTCGGCTTCGTGCCGCAGACCAACAACGTGTTCCCCTCGCTCTCGATCGAGGAGAACCTGCAGATGGGCCTGTTCCTGAAGCCGAAGGAGTTTGCGAGCCGCATCGAGAAGATGTGGGAGCTGTTCCCGATGCTGGCGGATCGCCGCAAGCAGCGCGCCGGCTCGCTCTCGGGCGGCGAGCGGCAGTCCGTGGCGATGGCGCGTGCGCTGATGATGGATCCGAAGGTGCTGCTGCTGGACGAGCCGAGCGCCGGCCTCTCCCCCGTGCGTCAGGACGAGACCTTCATCCGCACCCGGCAGATCAACAAGACCGGGGTCACCATCGTCATGGTCGAGCAGAACGCCCGTCGCTGCCTGCAGATCTGCGATCGCGCCTACGTGCTCGATCAGGGTCGGAACGCCTACGACGGCCCCGGTCGCGAGCTGGCGAACGACCCGAAGGTCATCGAGCTCTACCTGGGCACCCTCGCCGCGGACGTCGAGAAGAAGGCCGCCGCGGCGGAGTAACCCGCGTCGCGGCTCTCGGCCCCGGCGCCGCCGGGCGAAATGCGCCGGAGAATCCTGTTCCCAGAGCCTGGGAGGCCGATTCTCCGGCGCATTTTCCGTCGATCCGTCGGGCGGACGAGGAAACGGGGCCGGCCTCCGAAGAGGCCGACCCCGTTTCCCTCGGGGAGCGCGATCCTCAGATCGTGCCCTCCTCCGAGCGGACGAACACCGGCTCGTTGCTGTCGGTGCCGTACTTGTAGATGCCGATCCACGCCGTGGACGGATCGTTGTTCTCGTTCAGCGGACCCACGCCGGCCTTGGTGACGTAGTGGATGTCCTTGCCGTCCTCGATCAGCTTCTTGCAGTCGGCGAAGCTGCTGCACTCCTCGCCGCCGTCGGCACCCGTCACGGCCGCCAGCTGCTTCTGGATCGAAGCGGCGTCGGTCGCGCCGGCCTTCTCGGCCGCGAGTGCCACGATGGTCAGCAGGTCGTACGCCTCGGGCGCGTAGGTGAGGTCGGCGAGCTCGCTGCCGTGCTCCTCCTGGTAGGCGTCCTTGAGCGCCTGCAGGAAGTCGGCGTCGACCTCGTAGCCGGGCTTGGTGCCCTGAGCGCCCGCGAGCAGCCCCGCCTCGAGGGACTCGAAGTTCTTGAGGCTGCCGTCGACCAGGTACACCTTCGAGAGATCGACGCCCTGAGCCTTGAGCTCGGGGACGATCTGCTCGACCTGATCGAAGGTGATGACCACGATCGCCTCGGCGCCCGACGCCTTGAGCGCGGTCACCTCGGAGGCGAAGGAGGTCTGCTCGACCGGGAACTCGTTGCCCTCGGACTTGCCGCCGTAGACGACCTCTGCGCCGCCCTCGGTGACCAGATCCTCGACGGTGTCGCGGAGACCGAGGCCGTAGACGTCGTTGAAGGTCAGGAAGCCGACCTTCTCGTTGCCGTCGTCGAGGATCAGCTGCGCGAGCACGGAGCCCTGCACGGAGTCCGGCGGAGCGGTGCGGAAGTAGAGCGGGCTGACGCCGGTCATGACGTCACCGGTGTTCGACGGCGAGCCCATGAGGATGCCGGCGCCGGTGATGTCCTGGTAGACGTGCTGCGAACGCGAGGTGCTCATCGCGCCCATGACGAACGCGGCACCGCTGGAGATGACCTCCTGCGCGCCCTTCTCGACCACCGTGATGTCGGAGCCGTCGCCCTCGTTGGCGTTGGCGACGACCTCGACCGGCTGACCGAGCACGCCGCCCGCGGCGTCGATGTCGGACAGCGCGAGGGCGATGCCCGCCTCCACCGGAGGACGGAGGAAGTCGAGCGAGCCGGTCTGCGGAAGCAGGGTCGCGATCTTCAGCGGGCCGGTGCTGGCCTCGCCGCCGCTCTCGCCGCCGCTCGATTCGCCGCCGCCGCTCGAAGAGCAGCCCGCGAGCACCAGGGCGGCGCTCGCGACCAGCGCGACAGCGCCGGTCGTACGCGTGATATTCATCTTCATGAATGAATGCCTTTCTATCAGGCCGCAACAAAGAATTGCCGGCACAGTTGAAGAGCTTAGTGAGTGACGCGCCAGCTATCGCCCGTGATTATCGGACCTTTACAGACTTGTTAGCGTCTCGTGATCATTCGGTGGCCGGCCCCTCCAAGGCCGCGCGCGGAAACCGGGGCGTTCAGCGCACTCCGGCCTCGTAGGCGAGGATCACCGCGTGCACCCGGTCGCGCAGTCCGAGCTTCGCCAGCACCCTCCCGACGTGCGTCTTCACGGTCGATTCGGAGAGGAACAGGCGCTCCCCGATCTCGGCGTTGCTGAGGCCCTCCGCGATGAGCGCGAACACCTCGCGCTCGCGCTCGGTGAGCTGCTCGAGCTCGGCGGCTCGGCCGGCGTCCGGGCTCGCCGGAGGGCCGGGACGGTTCCCCGCCCGCAACCGCGTGAGCAAGCGCTTCGTCACGCTCGGGGCCATGACCGAGTCGCCCGCCGCGACCGCGCGCACGGCCGCGATGAGCTCCGCCGCCCGGGCGTCCTTGAGCAGGAAGCCGCTCGCTCCCGCCTCGACCGCCTCCATCGCGTATTCGTCGAGGTCGAAGGTCGTGAGCACCAGCACCCGCGCCGAGGGGAGATCGCGGGCGATGCGCCCGGTCGCCTCGATCCCGTTCATCCCGGGCATGCGCACGTCCATCAGCACCACGTCGGGGGTGCGATCCTCCGCGGCGAGCGCCTCGATCCGCCGCAGCGCCTCCTCGCCCTCGTCCGCCTCGCCCACCACCTCGACGCCGTCGGCGGTGCCGAGGATCAGCGCGAAGCCCGTGCGGATCAGCTCCTGGTCGTCCACGATCATGACGCGGATCGCACGCTCAGCCATCGTTCTCCCTTCCGGCCGCCGCAGCGGCATCCGTCGCCTCCCCCGCCTCCGATCCGGCCGCGGGCGAGACCGGCACGGGCGAGACCGGCACCGAGGCGAACAGCCGCCACCCGGGGCCGCGGGGGCCGCGCTCCAGCTCCCCTCCGAACAACCGCACCCGCTCGGCGAGCCCGTCGAGCCCGCGACCGCTGCCGGGAATGCCGCGCGCGACCGCGCCCCCGGCGGGTCCGCCGCCGGCGGGGCCAGAGTCGACGACCTCGACCGTCGAAGCCCGGGTGTCGTGCGCGATGGTCAGCTCCACCCGCGCGCCGGGGCCCGCGTGGCGGAGCGCATTGGTCAGCCCCTCCTGCACGATGCGGTAGACGGCGAGCTGCTGCTGGGCGTCGCCGCGCGGCTCCCCGCGCTCCGCGAAGGCCACGCTCAGGCCGGCCTCGGCGAAGCTCGCGACGAGTTCCGAGAGCTGGGCGAGCCCGGGCTGCGGCGCGAGCGCCGCAACGGGTGACGATGCGCCATCCGCGCCGTCCTCGGCCAGCACGCCGAGCAGCCGCCGCATCTCCATGAGCGCGGCCCGCCCGGTCTCGGCCGCGCGCTCCATCGCCCGCTTCGCGGCCTCGGGCTGCGTGTCGGCTGCGACCGAGGCCGCCTCGCTCAGCGTGACCACGACGGAGAGCGAGTGGGCGACGACGTCGTGCATCTCGCGGGCGATGCGGGCGCGCTCGGCGGCCGCGGCGAGCTGGGCCCGCTGCTCGCGCTCGCGGGCGAGCTGATGGGCGCGATCGATGAGCGCCGCGACGTAGCGACGCCGATTGCCGAGGTTGATGCCGACCATCAGCACCGCGAGCAGCCACACCGCGTTCGCGGTGTGCAGGGCGACGCGCTCGGCGAGCCCGAAAGGTCCCTCGGCGATGACGATCCCCGCGGGCCCGATGAGGCCGGTGCTCGCACCCCCGGTGAGCTGCACCAGCACGAGGTTCGTGACGAGGGCGACGCCGAGGCCGAGCCAGCCGGCGGCGACGCCGCGGTACACCGGCACCGCGTAGAGCAGGAAGACGAGCGCCACGGAGTTCGGGCCCACGAGCAGCCCCTGCTCGAAGAACAGCACGGCGCAGACGACGACGAGCCCGGCGAGCGGATAGCGGCGTCGGAGCCTGAGCGCGATCGCCGTCACCGCGATCAGCAGCAGGCTGAGGAGCAGCCACGGCCACTGCAGATACGCGCTCCGCGCCTGCAGGTACTCGGCGGCCGCCGGATCCGCAGCGTCGAGGGAGTCGATGACGATCCCCGAGAACACGTCGACCGAGATCACGAGCGCGCAGCCGAAGAGATAGCCGCCGACGATGAACCAGTCGACGAAGCGGGGGTGGGCGGCGAGCCAGCGGCGGATCACGCCCGGCGCACGCGGGAGCCGCAGCTCCGCGTCTGCGGGCTGCGGCTCCCCCGGTGCGACCGGGACGGTCAGGGCGTTGGTCACACGGCGTCTCTCGTCTTCAGCAGGATCGCGGCGGGCACGAGGGCGACGGCGGCCCAGGCCGCGAGCCCGGCCAGTGCCGCCCAGTATGGCACGCCGTCGAAGCCGGCGGTGATCGGGGCCTGCGCGAGCGTGTTGCCGAGCGAGGTCGGCAGCCACTCCGCCGCGACCGACACCCACTCCCAGTTCGTCATCATCAGGATCTGGAACACGATGGGGAGCACGAAGAACACGACCACGACCACGGAGATCGCCCCCGCGCTCGACCGCAGCAGCGCGCCCACGCCGAACGCGAAGAGCGCGGCGAGCATGAGGTAGACCGTCGTGCTGAGCAGGGACCCGAACACCCCGGCCGAGCCGAAGGCCGAGAACGCGCCGTCGCCGAGGAAGACGGCCGCGAGCAGCGCGCCGCCGAAGGTGCCGACCCCGGCGACGACGACGCCGAGGGCCGCGACCACGAGCGCCTTCGCGAGGAATACCGGGGTGCGCGAGGGCACGGCGGTGAGGGTGGACAGGATCATCCCGCTCGCGTACTCGCTGGTCGCGGCGAGCACGCCGAGCACGCCGAGGATGAGCACGGTGAAGATCGTGCCGATCGTCGCCGACTGCACGAGCATGGCCGGCATCGTCTCGGGCGTCACGAACTCCGTGCCGGCCACCGCGAGCGACATGAGCGCGGCTCCGGCCAGACTGACCAGGAGCGCGACGAGGATCGACCAGCGGATCGAGCGCAGCGAGAGCAGCTTGATCCACTCGCCGCGCAGCACGCCGTCGAAGGTGAGCCGGCCCGCGGCGGAGGCGGATCGCGGCGCCGCGTCGGGAACGGTGGGGGTGAGGGTTGCAGTGGTCATGATGGCTCCTCGCTATCGTCAGGCGGCGACTGCGCCGGTGGTGTACTCGACCTCGCCCCGGGTGAGGGCGAGGTAGGCGTCCTCGAGGGTCGCGGCGTCGGTGCCGAGCGCGTGCAGCACGATGCCGTGACCGGCCGCGATCTCGCCGACCCGCTCCGCGGTGATGCCGTCGAGCACCAGCTCGCTGCCCGCGCTCTCCTGGGTGCTGCGGGCGCCCTCGGCGCGCAGCAGCTCGCCGAGGCGGATCGCGTCGGGCGAGGACACCCGGACGGTGCGCTGCGGGCCCGCCGTCAGCAGCTCGGCGATCGGCGCGTCGGCGATGACCCGGCCTCGGCCGAGCACGATCACGTGGTCGGCGGTCTGCGCCATCTCGCTCATCAGGTGGCTCGACAGCAGCACGG
>CALMSE010000183.1 GCA_937872275.1 uncultured Leucobacter sp.
AGTGTTTTCTAGGGGAGTCGGGGGCTTCTATCTGGCGGTGACGGTGGGATTTGAACCCACGGTAGGGGGTTACCCTACACGACTTTTCGAGAGTCGCACCTTCGGCCGCTCGGACACGTCACCGCGGAAAAGCTTACGGGATATGCGTACGGATCGCGAATCGGCGAGGGCCTCCGCCCGAGGCCGCGTCAGCCGCGGCGCGAGGGCAGCGCGACCGTGACCTCGATCTCGATGAGGGTGCCCTCGATCGCGAGGCCCGTGACTCCGATGAGCGTCTGCGCCGGGTGCCGGTCGCTGCCCTGCACCGCCTCGATGGCGGCCGTGATCTCGACGAACGAGGTCGGCTGCAGCGTGTAGATCGTGCGCCGCATCACGTCGTCCCAGTCCGCCCCGAGCTCGTCGAGCACGACCTTGATGTTCTCCATGGCGGCTCGAGTCTGACCTCCGAGGTCGGACGCCGCGAGCGAGAAGTCCTGCCTCAGGCCGAGCTGGCCCGAGACGTAGGCGATGCCGGCGTCCTCGTCCACCGCGGCGTGGCTGAATCCGGGCGCCGGGTGCAGGGCAGGGGGGTTGATCAGGGTTCGCGTCATCGTCTCTTCGCCTCTCCGCGCTCGCGCGCACAGCCGGCGGATCGCCGGATCGGTCTCACCATAGGCCGCCTCGATGACGCCCGTCAATCGACCGGGATGCCGCGGAACCGGGGCCGAAGATCGGGCGACCGCCGCAGGACGGATCAAGACTGCGTATTTCGGATAGCACAGGGAAACCCCGGCGGTGCAACCTTGTCCCAAACCTCCGACTCCCGTCGTTGGTTTGGGACAAAGGCTGTCCCCTCGTAGACGCAGAAACGAGCACCATGAATCGCGAAATCCTCAACGGCGAAGACTTCAAACTGGGCCTCTTCTCCGCCAACTGCTCCGGTGGTCTCGCCGTCACCAAGATCCCCGAACGATGGAGCGCCAGCTGGGAGGACAACCTCGCCATGGCGAAGGTCGCCGACGAGGTGGGCATCGACTTCCTGCTGCCCATCGCCCGCTACGTCGGCTACCAGGGCGAGACCAACTTCCACGGCAGCGTGCTCGACCCCCTCGTGTGGGCGGCGGGCATCATCGCCAGCACGAAGCGGATCAACGTGTTCTCGACGATCCACACCGCCTTCACCCATCCCATGGCCATCGCGAAGCAGATCGCGACCATCGACCAGCTCGGCGGCGGCGGCCGCGCCGGCCTCAACGTCGTCGCGGGCTGGAACAAGCCCGAGTACGACGCCATGGGGGCGCTGATGCCGCAAGAGCACGACGACCGCTACGCCTTCGCCGAGGAGTGGCTGCAGGTGGTCGAGGAGGCCTGGAGCTCGCAGGGCAAGTTCCAGCACGACGGCAGGTTCTTCCAGCTGACCGACACCGAGTCGGAGCCGAAGCCCGAGGGCGGCCGCGTGCCCATCCTCAACGCCGGCTCATCCGGGCAGGGCCGCGAGTTCGCCGAGAAGTACTCCGACTTCGCCTTCACCATCATCCCCGACGCCGAGACGGGGCGGGGCATCGCCGCCGGCATGAAGGCGGAGGCTCGGGAGAAGTACGGCCGCAAGGTCGGCGTGCTGACGGCCGGTCACGTGGTCTGCCGCCCCACCCGGGCCGAGGCCGAGGACTACCTCGCTTACTATGCTGATGAGAACGCGGACTGGGGGGCGGTGGACTACCTCATGGAACTGCAGGGCATGCACGCGATGTCGTTCACGCCCGAGATGCTCGAGACGATGCGCTCGCGCTTCGCCTCGGGCCATGGCACCCTGCCCCTCATCGGCACCCCCGAGGAGGTCGCGGAGCAGATCCGCGCCGTGTCCGACGCCGGCTTCGACGGGATGACCCTCGCCTTCGTGGACTACACGCGCGAGGTCGGCGAGTTCGGCCGCGACGTCATGCCGATCCTCGAGCGCATGGGGGTGCGGAGGCCCCGGGGCTGACATGGCCGAGCGTCCCCTGAGCGGCTTCCCCGTGGTTCACAGCGCGAACCACGGGGCGCTCAGGGACGCGGTCGACGGGCTCACCGGGTACGACCATGCGGTGATCCGGTCGACCAGCGCTCCGCGCCCCGGCGCGGGACTCGTGAACGGGCTGCGCCTCGACCGGATCTCGCTCGTCTTCGTCGCCTACGCCAACCGGGTGAGCGTACTCGCGCCGCCCACGCGGGATCAGGTGCTGCTCGTGATCCCCCTCGGCCCGATGCACGTCGAGACCGCCGGGCACCGCTCGAGGATGACGACGCCCTTCGCGCTCTCCTCGGCGATCGAGACCACCATGCACCCCGACCCCGACGCCGGCGCCCTCGTCGCCTCGGTGCAGGTCTCGGCGATCGTCGAGGTGCTGCGCGAGAGCTTCGGCGGACACCGCACCTTCGAGCTCGACCTCTCTCAGACCCGCCCCATCCCGCTGAACGCGAGCATCGGCCTGCGCCGCACCTGGACCGAGTTCGTGTGGCGCCCCGACCCCGCCGGCGTCGAGGATCTCATCGACAGCCTCCTCATCGGCCTCGTGCCCTATATCAACTACCTGGCCCACGAGCGCGCGGAGTGGCTGCAGCCGCCCGCCTACCTCATGGCCGCCGTGCGCTATCTGCGCCGGCATCACGCCGAGCCGATCTCGATCACCTCGCTGAGCGACGCGATCGGCATCGGCTCGCGACAGCTGCAGATCGCCTTCAAGGCCCACATCGGCTGCACCGCGCAGGAGTACCTCAAGGGACTGCGTCTGGAGCACGCCTGGGCGCTGCTCGGTTCGGCCTCCCTGGCGCACACCGAGCGCACGATCGCGTCGGTCGGGGCCGAGGTCGGGATCCCGCACCAGGGCCGCTTCGCGCAGTACTTCGTCGAGCGCTTCGGCGTGCTGCCCTCCGCGCTGCTCGGTTGAGAGCGGCGCCCGCGCGCCCGTGACGGCCGGGCTGCCGCTCCTCTCCGGGAACAGGTGTCAGCGGGGTGCGCCCAACCCCGGAACGGTGCACCGAAGTGACACCTGCCGGGAGGGCCCGGAGGGCCCGGCCGTCTCAGGCCGCGATCGGAAGCGTCTTCAGCGCCGCGGCCAGCGCCGCGCCGTCCTCGTCGGCGAGCGATGCCTGCGTCAGGCGGGCGATCGTCGCCGCCGCGTCGTCGCGCCCCCGCAGCGCGGGCACCAGGTCCATGATGATCGTGAAGCTCTCGACGCCGTGGGCGTGGGTCTGGCCGTAGCCCTTGAGCACGCGCGGCAGCTTCGCGACCTCGGCCGCAAGAGCGTAGTCCTCGCCCGCGAGGTCGACGACCGCGTCGAGCCAGGCATCGATGGCCCGCTGCTCGCGGTCGAAGCGCAGCGAGCGCGGGCGCATCGGCCGCATGGCGACGAGCATGCGCAGCAGCGTGAAGCCGTAGATGCCGGTGGTGTTGATGATCATGCCGTTGCGGGTGACCTTGCCCACGAACCTGTCGAGCGTCTTCGAGCCCATCATCCACCGCCCGATCGCCCGCGGCATCATGTCGGCGATCTCCTCGAGCTGGGGGTGCAGGAACTCGCGCACCTGCGTCAGCTGGCCGCTCGATGCCTTCGCCTCCTTGCGCACGCCCTCGAGGCGCCGGGTGCGCACCTTCTGCATGGCGACGTTGATCGTGTCCTGGTAGCTCATCCAGAGCGCGGTGTGGCGCGCGACCTCGAGGCTGAGCTCGGAGGAGTCAGCGCCCAGGGCGCGGTCGAAGCCCGCCACCCGCTCCGCGCGATCGAGGTAGCGATCGGCGTAGGCGACGTTCTGGTAGACGGCCGTGCGCACGACGCCGTGCACGACCATCGAGCGGGCCTCCTCGGGGAAGGCCGAGACGCGATCCATGCGGCTCTTGAGCTTCGGCCCCACGAGGCTGCGCGGATCCGCGATCGCGAGCTCGTGGTGGCGCTTCTCGGCCGCCTCGTTCGCCTCGACCTCCGGGTCCTTCGGCGGGCGGCGCCCGATCGTCACGCGCACCGGCCCGAGACCCGAGGGCTGCTTCGGCTTCGCGGCCGCGGCCTCCGCCTCGGCGACGGCCTGCACGGCCACGTCGAAGGCGAGCGCGAAGGCCTTCAGCGAGCGCTCGACCCCCTTGCCCGTGCGGCGGATCGCCTCCTCGTAGTTCTCGCGGGGGATCGGCAGCGCGCCGGATCCGGCGAGGGCGCCGAACAGCGACGACGAGAGCACGCTGCCGGCCTGCAGCGCGAGAGTGTTGAAGTCGGCTGCGATGAGGCGCTTGGAGCCGGTCTCGGCCGAGCCGAGCAGGCTCGCGTCGTCGACGCGGCCGTCGCCCAGGTGCATCTTCTCGGTGATGGAGTAGACGCGGTTGGTCGAGGCGATGAGCGTCGTGCGGTCGGGCGTGCAGAAGCCGCGCTGCAGGGCGCGGCCCGCCTCCATGAGCTCGGAGGCGATCACCACGTCGACCTGGCCCGGGGTCGGGAAGAGGCTCAGGATCGGCTCGGTGCGCGCGCTGCCCTCGGAGATCGGATCGGCGTCGGGGTAGAGCTCGACGTAGTAGACGGTGGCGCCCGTGCGCTGGGCGACGCCCGCGACCGAGGTGCTCTGAGCGGTGTAGCCGGAGGCCTCGCCGAGCGAGACGATCCAGTCGCTCAGCACGCCGCCGCCCTCTCCGCCCATGGCGAGGATCGCGATGGTGATGGGCCGCCGGCCCGACTCCCACGAATTCGAGTTCACGCGGCCACCTCGTACTTCGACGCGCGGCGCTCGACCGGAGCGGTGAGCATGGAGATCCACCCCTTTCGCACGGCGCCCCAGGCGCGATCCCACAGGTTCGGGTTGATCACCACGTCGGTGCGGTAGAACGAGGGGCAGAGCGAGGCCGCGTGCGCGTTCGCGCCGCACACGCCGCAGCCCACGCAGCTGTCGATGACGGTCGCGACGGGATCGGTGCGCATCGGGTCGGGGTTCTCCTTGATGGTGAGCGAGGGGCAGCCCGAGACGCGGATGCAGGCGTGATCGCCCGTGCAGGTGTCGGCGTCGACGCCGAAGCGCTGGCGCACGACCCGCTTGCCGTCGGAGACCTTCTTCGCCGTGATGGGCTTCTCGCGGCGCTGCTTGTTCAGCATGCACTCGCTCTGCGCGATGATGACCTTCGGGCCGGGCTCGTCGGTCGTGAAGGCCTTGATGAAGAGGTCGCGGAGCTTCCCGATCTCGTAGGTGTCCCTGACGGTCTTGGCCCACTTCACGCCGATGCCGCGCACGGCGCGCTCGATGGGGTGCTGGATGGATCGGGGGGTCGGGGCTCCGGTATAGGTCGAGAGCACGTCCTGCCCGCCGGTCGCCGCGGCGTAGGCGTTGTCGACGACCACGAGCACCTGGTCGTTCTTGTTGAAGACCGCGTTGCCGACGCCGCTCGTGAGGCCGTTGTGCCAGAAGCCGCCGTCGCCCATGACCGCGACGGTCGAGCGGTCGGCGCCCTCGGCGTTGAGCGCGGAGGCGCCCGCCGAGCCGAGGCCGTAGCCCATGGTGGTGGCGCCGAGGTTGAAGGGCTCGTTGATGGCGAAGAGGTGGCAGCCGATGTCGGCGCTCACGTGGTGCTCCTGGCCGATCTCGCGCTCGGCGAGCTTCATGGCGCTGAAGATCGGCCGCTCGGGGCAGCCGGTGCAGAGCCCGGGCGGGCGGGCCTGCACCTCCTTGGCCTCGACGCGGGGGGCGAAGGGGCTCGCGGGGTCGTCGGCCGAGAGCAGCAGGGAGGGGGTGGAGAGGATGAGGTCGGGCTCGTACTGCTTCAGGAAGGCGGAGAGGCCCTTCGTGACGACGTGGGTCTGGTACTCGCCGGCCATCGGTAGCAGGTCCTTGCCGTGCAGTGCGGTGGTGGATCCGGCCTTGCGGAGGATCGAGTGCATGTTCTGCTCGATGTAGTCGGGCTGGCCCTCTTCGAAGAGCAGCACTGCGCGCTTGCCCTCGCAGAATTCGATCACCTCCTCGTCGATGACGGGGTAGGTGACGTTCATGACGTACATCGGCACCTTCGTGTTGCCGAAGGCGTCGGAGCAGCCGAGCAGCTCGAGCGCGCGGTTGACCGTGTTGTAGAGGCCGCCCTGCACGATGATGCCGATGTCGTCCACGCTGCCCTCGGTGGCCGAGGCGTCGAAGACCTCGTTCATCCTGTGCTTGCGGATGTACTCCACCGCCGCGGGCCAGCGCTGCTCGATCTTCTCGCGCTCGTGCAGGAAGCTCGCCGGGGGCAGCACGATGCGGCTGAGGTCGCGCTTCGGGTTCTCGATGGCCTCGGTCACGGTCATGGCCGGGCGCACGTTGTCCTTCGCGACGAAGCCGCCGTGGAGGTGGTTCGAGCGCAGGCGGATGTCGAGCATGACGGGGGTGTTGCTCGCCTCCGAGAGGGCGAAGCCGTGCTCGACGGCGTCGACGATCGCGGTGATGTTGGGGCGCGGATCGAGCAGCCACATCTGCGACTTCATGGCGAAGGCGTGCGAGCGCTCCTGCATGATGCTCGATCCCTCGCCGTAGTCCTCGCCGAGGATCACGAGTGCGCCGCCGGTCACGCCGCCGGAGGCGAGGTTCGAGAGCGCGTCGGAGGCGACGTTCAGGCCCACGGTCGACTTGAACGCGACGGCCCCGCGCATCGGGTAGTGCACCGAGGCGGCGAGCATCGCGGCCGCGGTGGCCTCGCTCGCCGAGTTCTCGAAGTAGACGTCGAGCTCGTCGAGGATCTCCTTCGCGTCGCCCAGCACGTCCATGAGGTGCGAGATGGGCGCGCCCTGGTAGCCGCCGACGTAGGAGACGCCGGATTGCAGCAGCGCCTTCGTGACCGCGAGGATGCCCTCGACGTGCAGCACGGATCCCGCGCCCTCGCGCAGTACCTTGACCTCGTTGGCGAATGAACGCTCAGCCATGTCGCTACCCCTCTTCCGTCGTCTTCGCCGGGTGTGCGCAACACATTACCCGATATATCTCTATTATGTCGACCGTCACGCAAACGAAATGTTCTATTCGCGGAGACCTTTAGCCGAACCCGATATTCCTTTGCCCGGGGCCGCGGCGAAGAGGCCGATCCGCGGCCGGAACGGCCACGCGGCCTCTCGCCCGCCGGTGATTCCGGATGGCCGGAAGATGAGGATCAGCACCATGATCGCGCCGAGCACGATCAGCCGGCTGCCCGAGGGCAGCGAAACCGTGACGTCGCCGAGGGGCAGCCCCCGCTCGAGCAGACCCAGCAGGTGATCGAGCGCCGAGATCGCGAGCGTGCCGACGACCGCGCCCCAGAGCGAGAGCATGCCGCCGACCACGAGCATCGCGATCGTCGTGAAGGTGAAGCCCAGCGAGAACTGGGATGCCTGCACGACACCGTTCATCTGCGCCCAGACCGCGCCGCCGACCCCGGCGAGCGCCCCCGAGACGACGAAGGCGATGAGCCGCTGCCGCCGCACGTCGATGCCCGAGGCGGGAGCCGCCTGCCGGTCGTCGCGCGAGGCGCGCAGCATGCGCGCGCTGCGGCTCTGCCCGTAGCACCAGGCCAGCACGATGACGGCGAGGGCGATCATCACCATCGTGTTCAGATCGAAGCTGCGCGGGATGCCCGCCATCGACTGCCCGGTCTTCGGGCCGATGCGATTCCAGTAGGTGAGGATCTGCACGACGAACATGAGCAGCGCGAAGGTCGCGATGCCCGCCTCGAGGCCGTGCAGGCGCATGAGCACGAGGCCGCTCGCGAAGGCGAGCAGGCCGCCGATCACCCCGCCGAGAAGCAGCGCGACGAAGGGGTTCGCCGTCGCGTCCTGCAGGAACGGGAAGAGATCGGGCATGAGCGACGCCTTCATCTTCGGGTCGACCGTGAGCAGCGACATGGTCCACGCGCCCACCGCGACGAACGCGATGTGGCCGAAGGAGAGCACGCCGCTGTTGCCGATGAAGGTCCACATCGCCACGACGATGATGAGGTTCGTGAGCGCGTAGCCGAGGTCGATGGAAGCCGATTTCGACAGCGCGCTCGCGAGCACGGCGAACAGGTAGACGACGACGAGCGGGACGGCCAGCGTCCAGAGCCTCGCCACCGGCTCGGGCGCCTGGATGATGGCGGATCGGCGAGCCCCGCCCGCCTTGTCGTGCGCGGTCATGAGCGCTCCTTCGAGAGGCTTCCGCCGAAGACGCCGTTCGGGGCGAACACCAGCACGACGATGACGAGCAGGTAGACGAAGGCGATGCGGAAGTCGTTGATCCAGTCGGGCAGCCAGGTGGTGAACATCGAGACGGCGAAGCCGACCGCGAAGCCGCCCACCACCGTGCCGCCGAGGCGGCCGAGGCCGCCGATGACGGCTCCGATGAGGCCGAAGAGGGTCACCTGCACGCCGAAGGTCGGGTTCACCGCTCCCGACTGGGCGGTGAGCACGAACGCCACGGCCGCCGCGAGCACGCCGCTGATGGCGAAGGTGATCGCGATCACCCCGCCCGCGCGGATGCCGAGGATGCGCGCGGCGCGGAAGTCCTCGGAGGCCGCCTGCACCTGGAGCCCCATGCGGGTGCGCGAGAGGAAGAGGCGCGTGCCGACGAGCAGCACGGCCGCGAGCCCGATCGAGACGAAGGCGAGCAGGCTCACCCTCAGGCCGCCGATCATGAACGAGGTCGTGAGCTCGGGCGCGACCGCCGCGGTGCGCACGTTCGTGCCGAAGACGCCGTCGTAGGCCCGCTGCAGCAGGATGCTGACGCCGAAGCTCGCGATGAGCAGGGTCGCGGGCGGCTGGGTGCGGATCCACCGGAACACCGCCAGATCCATCAGCAGGGCGAGGGCGATCGCCACGACGACCGAGGCGACGAGGGCGAGCGGCCATGAGACCGGCCACAGGAAGATCAGGGTGTAGCCCGCGCCGGTGATGATCTCGCCGTTCGCGAAGTTCGCGAGCCGCATGACGCCGAAGACGAGGCCGATGCCGAGCGCCGCGAGCGCGTAGACCGCGCCCGCGGAGGTGGCGTCGATGAGAGCCTGGATGAAGGTCATGAGCCGAGGTACGCTTTCATGAGGAGGGCGGAATCCTGCGCGTCCTCGGGGTTCAGGGTCATGGTGATGCGCCCCTCGGCGAGCACGTAGCTGCGATCCGCCGCCGCGACCGTCTGCTGGGCGCGCTGCTCGACGATGAGCACGGCCGTGCCGCGGGCGCGGATGCTCTCGATCGAGGCGAACACCGTGTCGACGGCGGTGGGGGAGAGACCGAGCGACGGCTCGTCGAGGGCGAGCAGCGCGGGCGAGGCGAGCAGCGCGCGGCCGATGGCGAGCTGCTGCTGCTGGCCGCCGGAGAGGAGTCCGGCCGGGCGATCCGCGAACTCGCCGAGGATCGGGAAGAGCGACAGCACCCAGTCCGTGTCGTCGGCGAGGGCGGCCCGGTCGGTGCGCGCGGTGGAGCCGAGGCGCAGGTTGTCGCGCACGGAGAGCCGCGAGAAGACGTTGTGCCCCTCGGGTACGAGCGCGAGCCCGGACCGGGCGATGCGCTCGGGGGAGAGGCCGCGGATGTCGCGGCCCTGGAACTCGATCGCCTGCGCGCGCGAGCGCACCGCGCCCACGAGCGCGAGCATGGTCGACGACTTCCCGGCGCCGTTCGGGCCGATCATGCCGACGAGCTCACCCGCGTCGATGTGGAAGCCGACCCCCGACACGGCGGAGATGCCTCGGTAGGCGACGTTCAGGTCTTCGACCGTGAGAATGCGTTCGGCGCTCATCTTTCACCTGCCCGGTGCTGTGCGTCACGCTGATCCAGAAGCGCGAGCGTATCCGCAGCGCTGATCAGTTCGGTGTCGATCTGCTCGGCGGCGGTGCCGAGGTAGCTCGTGGCGAGGCGCTCGTCGTGCCGCACCTCGTCGGGGGTGCCGTCGAGCACGTTGCGGCCTGCGCCGAGCACGAAGATGCGGTCGCAGCTGCCGAAGACGAGAGGCATGTTGTGGTCGATGAGCAGCACGCCCATGCCGCGGCCCGCGAGCGAGCGCATGGTCTCGCGCAGGTGCTGGGCCTCGCCGTCGTTGAGGCCGGCGGCGGGCTCGTCGAGCAGCACGTAGTTCGGCCGGGTCGCGAGGGCCCGGGCGACGCCGAGGCGGCGCTCGACGCCGTGGGGGATGCGATCCGCGTCGTGCAGCATCCAGTCGCCGAGGCCGAGCTCGTCGATCAGCCCGAGCGAGAGGCGCCGCGCGTCCCTCCGGCCCAGCCCGCAGGCCAGTGCGGTCACCTCGACGTTCTCGAGCACGCTCAGGCGCCGGTAGAGGCTGCCGCGCTGGAAGGTGCGGGCGATGCCCCGGTGCGCCCGGCGATCCGCCCGCACCGACGTGACGTCGTCGCCGTCGGCCAGGACCCGGCCGGAATCGGGACGATCGTAGCCGCTCAGGATGTTGACGAGCGTCGACTTGCCGGCGCCGTTGGCGCCGATGAGACCGGTGACCCGGTGGCGGGGGACCGAGAGGGTGACGTCGTCCAGGGCCTTGACGCCCTTGTACGAGCGGGAGATGCGCTCCCCCTGCAACCGGAGCTCGGCTGCAGGGGGAGCGGTCGGTGTCTGAGTCATTCAGCGAGCCCGCTCAGAGGATGACCTTCTCGGGTGCGCGCTCCTCGACGAAGGAGAGCGTGCCGTCCTGCACCTTGAGCACGCGCTGCGGGCGCTCGACGTTGATGTGCAGCTCGGGGCTGAACTTCGTGGGCCCCACCAGCAGTTCGACGCCGTCGAAGCCGTAGAACGCCTCCGCCAGCTTGTCGCCGTCCCACGAGCCCGCGGCCTCGTAGGCCTTCACGATGGCCTCGAGGGTCGAGGGCCCGGTGACGAAGCTGCCGACCGAGGGGCGCTCGCCGTAGGTGGCCTCGTACTTGTCGGCGAACTCGTTCACCGCGGCATCCGGGTCGTCGCCCATGATCGACGGGTAGGTCACGACGTAGTAGTCGCTGAGGCCGGGGATCGAGTCGAGCCAGAAGGTGCCGTCCATGCCGAAGCCCGAGACGACCGGGGCGGTGACGCCGCCGTCGCGCAGATCCTTGGCGACCTGGGCGCCGCCCGGGCTGTAGCCGCAGTTGAACACCACGTCCGGGGCCTCGCCGCCGACGATCTTCGACACGGTCTCGGTGATGGTGTCGCCCTGCACGTAGTCGTAGCTCGCGATCTCGGTGCCGCCCAGCTCGGTGAAGCGGGTGCGCGCGATCTCGCACTGGTTCTGCGTGTACTTGATCGAGGTGTCGGTCAGGAAGACGGCCTTCTGCCAGCCCTGATCGAAGGCGAACTCGCCCATGACGCTGGCCTCGCCCGGCGTGCCGTTGCCCATCGAGAATCCGATGTCGAGACCGCCCTCGGGGCCGTAGATGGGATCGCCCACGCAGGGGGCGATGTTCAGGATGTTGTTCTCCTCGGCGACGAGGGCCGCCGGGCTCGACACGTCGTAGTCGCAGGTGACGACGATCACCTTGGCGCCCTCGTCGATGGCCTGCTGCGCGAGCGGGGCGTACTTCTCGAAGTCGGTGCCGGTGTCGTAGACCTTGAGCTCGACCTGCTTGCCGTCGATGCCGCCGGCCTCGTTGAGCTCGTCGACGGCGATGCGCATCGAGTTCAGCGCCGGGGTGTCGAACGGCGACATGAAGCCGGTCTCGGCGACGACGGCGCCGATGACGACGGTGTCCCCGTCGCCCGCGGCATCGCCGCCGCCGCCGGTGTTCGACGAGACGCAGCCGGTGAGTGCGAGCGATCCTGCGGCGAGCGCCGCGAGGGTGATGCGGTGTGACGTTCTCATGTGATCTGCCTCTCTCCGGGCCGAGCCCTGATCCATGGCGCAGATCACGGGTCGCGATCTGCATGAAGCGTCAGTGACGATCGCAACTCCCGCGATTCCGGCCGATCGACGATCGGCCGCCGCAGAGATTCCAGTCCTCATTGACAAGGGAATTTATATATCGAATTCGTGATGCCCGTCAACGAATCGTCATGTTTCGTTACCTCAGAGAGGGGATTGTGCGCATTTCGGATACGCGCCCCCGTCTCGCGGTCCGGAGGCGCCGGCGCATCGCGGTCGCAGGATCTCCCCTGCGACGCGGCATTCTGCGACCGCGAGGGAGGGCGGCGCGGTGCGAGGGGGCGCGGTGCGAGGGGCGAGCCGGCGCTCAGGCCTCGACGGTCTCGCGCACGAACGCGAAGGCGGGAGCCCCGAGCTCGGCGACGACGCGCTCGATGAGGCGCACCGCGGGATCCCCCGCCCAGTCGCTGCGCAGCAGCTCGCGCGGCAGGCCGGGGTCGCGCATCGGCAGCACCCGCCAATCGTCGAGCGCGCGCATGTAGTGCACGAAGGCGTCGCGGGGCGGGATGCCCGCGGCGCCGTGCCGTGCGATCAGCCGGTCGACGTCGTCCTGGTGGGCCGCGAGGAATCCGCGGTATCCGCCGTCGATCTCGTCGAGATCCCAGCTCTCGTGCACCATGCGGATGAGATCCTGTCCGCCCTCGTGGCGGCCGCAGAAGATGTTGGTGTAGTCGCGCAGCTCGAGCGAGTCGATGAGCTGGCGAGCCTCGGTCGACATGCGCGCCGGGGCGAGCCAGACGCCGGATCCGACGTTGCCGAAGCCCAGGGCCGCGAGCCGCGAGCGCAGCAGGTGGCGCTTGGCCCGCTCCTTCTCGGGCACGGAGAAGCTCGCGATGCACCAGCCCTCGTCGAGCGGGGCGGGCTGGCGCGCGTGCCAGATCACCCGGTCGCCGGAGGCGAGGGTCCGCTTCGCCTCGTCGGTCAGGCGGTAGCCGTTGCTGCCCTCGCGCCGCTCCGCTTCGAGCCAGCCGCGCTTCTTGAGCCGCGAGACGCCCGTGCGCACACTGGACTCGTCGACGTCGAGCGCGCCCAGCAGGCCGACGATGCCGCTGATCGGCATCCAGTCGTCGGTGCGACGGGCGAACGCGCCGAGCAGCGTCACGAGCAGGGTACGCGAGCTGCCGCCTGCCATGTGTCCTCCTGTGCCGCCCGTCGCGAAGGGCGACCGCCGCGGTCGCCACGAACTAACATACCCGCGCGGAGGCGGGACGGATCCGCGACCCTCGGAAGGGGGCCGCGGATCCGATGGACTACTTGCCGCGCAGCACGTTCGTGACGCGCGCCGTCGAGACGCGGTTTCCCTCCTCGTCTTCGATGATCACCTCGTGCACCGCGATGCCGCGTCCGAGGTGGATCGCGCTGCAGGTCGCCGTGACCCGCCCCGCCGTGGCCTGCCCGGTGTGCGTGATGCTGAGATCGAGGCCGTAGGCGATGCGATCCGCGCCCGCGTGCTCGCAGGCGGCGAGCGAGGCCAGGGTCTCGGCGAGCGCGGAATAGGCGCCGCCGTGCATCGAGCCGGTGATCTGCCGGTTGCCCGCGATCGGCATCGTGGCGACCGCCTTCTCGGCGGTCACCTTCACGAACTCGATGCCGAGGCGCTCGTCGAGCTCGCCGAACACGGCGCGCGCCGGTCCGCCGCTCACGACCCCGACCCGTCGGGCTCGGCGTCGTCGGCGTCGGAGTCGATGTAGGCGACGGCCTGGATCTCGATGAGCGCCTCGGGCTGCCAGAGGCGGGTGACGCCGATGCCGGCCATCGCCGGGTACTCGGTGCCGGCCATCTCGCGCCACTTCTGGCCGATGGCCCGGCCGTTGCGCAGGTAGTCGTCGACGTCCGTGAGGTAGATGGTGACGTCGACGAGGTCGGTGGGCTTGCCGCCCGCGTGCTCGAGCGTCGCGAGCACGTTGCCGAAGGCCTGCTCGAACTGCTCCAGGATGCCGCCGGGAACGATCTGGTAGTCGGCGTTCAGGGCGGTCTGGCCGCCGAGGTAGACGAAGGGACCGGCCTTGACGCCGTGGGAGAAGCCGATCGGCTTGAGCATGTGGGGAGGGTTGACGAGCTGACGAGACATGGTTGCCTTTCTCAGGGGATCGCGGGTCTCCGCGGGTGCGGGTGGTGGTGGGATTCGAGCGGTTGTTGCGATTGTGGCCGATGCCGGCCGGGAGTGCGAAAAGAAAACTATAACTATCTTGTGACGTTCGTGATGATTCTGACATACTAGGGTGAATCGCCCGCGGAGGGAAGGGGCGCCGAGCGATCGGCCCCGACCCGCGGCACCACCCGGAGGAGCAAGGATGCGCTTAGGAACGGTTCGAACGGCAGCGGGCACGCGCGCCGCCGTGCAGCAGGGCGAGGCCTGGGTGCTGCTGGACGCCGCGGACGTGGGCGAGCTCGTCGCCCGCGACGGCTGGGCGGCCGAGGCGCTCGCCCG
>CALMSE010000184.1 GCA_937872275.1 uncultured Leucobacter sp.
ACCGACGGGCTCCTCGCCGCCCGCGGCGTCACCGGCGCGCCCGGCGCCGGCGCGCGGGGACTTGCCACGATCCTTCATGCTTCGACGAGAAGACGCCACCGACGATCGCGGGCGCCGTCAGGAGCTGCGGAACACGGTGTGCAGCGCGTGGTCGCTGACCCGTTCCCGGCCGCCCAAGCCCTCGATCTCGAAGAGCACGGAGGTGCCGCAGACCGGGTAGCCGAGCTGCTCGAGCATGCGCAGCGTCGCGGCGACGGTGCCGCCCGTCGCGAGCACGTCGTCGATCAGCAGCACCCGGGTGCCGGCCTCGAGATCCGCGTGCATCTCGATCGACGCGGTGCCGTATTCGAGGGCGTAGTCCATCGTGACCGCGGGCTGGGGCAGCTTGCCGGCCTTGCGCACGGGCACCATGCCGGTGCCGGAGACGACCGCCGCGGCGCAGGCGAAGAGGAAGCCGCGCGCCTCGATGCCGGCGACGACGTCGAACTGCCCCGCGAAGGGCCCGATGAGGGCGTCGACGGTGGCGCGGAAGGCCTCGCCGTCGGCGAGCAGCGGGGTGATGTCGCGGAACAGCACGCCCGGCTGCGGGTAGTCGGGGATCTCGCGGATCAGGCTCTCGGCGCGGCGGAGCGCGGGGCTCATGAGTTCGGTCGGCACCCTGCAAGGGTACTCTTTTCGCGGGTCGCGGTCAGCCGCGGCATCTCGGAGCGGGAGGGCGAGGAGGCTCGCGATCCGCCGTCGTGGCGGGCACGACCACGGCGAGGGGGTCGCTGGGGCCGTCACGGATCTCGGAGATGTCACGCATCTCGGATCATTTCGGCGGTTCTCGTCCGAGATCCCTGACATCTCCGAGATCCCTGACGCCGGTGAGCGGTCGCGGACCCGTATCGGCCATCGCGGGCCGGCCACCGTGATCCGCGGCTACGGCCGCCGTCCCGGACTCTCAGGCCGCCTCGCCGGAGGTCGAAGCGGCCCGGCGAATTTCCGTTTCGGCGAAGCTTCGGGTAATGTTTCTGAGGTTGAGAAATCGACACGCGCCCCTAGCTCAGCTGGATAGAGCATCTGACTACGGATCAGAAGGTCGGGGGTTCGAATCCCTCGGGGCGCGCTCTGCAGAACACCCGGTCAGACGTAGATCTGACCGGGTGTTCTCGTTTCTGCGTCGTGCTCGCCGCGCGCAGCCGCTAGACCGCCGCAGGAGCCGGCGCCGCGGCACTCGCCGCGCGCTTCTTCCGGAACACCCGCCAGGCGATCGCGATGCCGACGAGGTAGACCGCCGTGGTGATGAGGCTGCCCTCGAGGCCGAAGTCACCGCCGGTGACGAGATCGATCGAGCCCGGCTGGGCGGAATAGCCGAACACCGCGTCCGACAGCTCGGTGCCCGAGACGCGCACGCCGAAGAGATTGCCCTGCGCCCAGTTCCAGGCGCCGTGCAGCGCGCAGATGCCCCAGAGGCTGCCCTCGGCGAGCGAGAACATGCTCGCGAACACGGCGAACACGACCAGGTTGACGATCGGCAGCAGACCGATGCCGGGGTTCGCACCGTGCAGCAGCGTGAAGAACACGGTCTGCACGATGACCGCGGCGACGAGCCCCCATCTGCGGGCCACGGCTTGCGTGAGGTAGCCGCGGGTGAGCACCTCCTCGGTCGAGCCCTGCAGCAGGAAGCCGAGCAGCATGATCAGAACGAACGCCCAGCTCGTGGCATCGGGGGAAGTCCACGAGAGCTGCGCCTGACCGAGCGCCACCGGCACGAGGACGCAGATCGCGATCATCGCCACACCCAGGCCGAAGCCGCGCGCGGCGCGGCGCAGCCCTGCCGAGGCCACTCCCTCGAAGCCGAGGGTCGCGAAGGGACGGCGCTCCTTGGCGGCGAGCCAGAGCCACAGCGCCAGCAGCGCGAGACCGAAGGAGAGCACCCCGATCACGCCGCTCCAGCGGTCGGAGCCGCCGACCGGGCCGAGGCTGAACGGCTCCCCGTTCACCGTCGCCTGCACCGCGGTCACCACCGACTGAGTCACGCTCGGGATCGACTGCACGGCGATGACGAGCACCAGGACGACGAGAGCCATCGTCACACCGGTCGGGCGCTTCGCGCGCAGCATGCCCGCTGCAGGTTCGGGCAGATCGGTGTGGATCGGGCGCACGGCTGAGTCCTTACGGTGAGGGGGTGGGGTCACGACGGTCTGCAGGCACTCTATCGACCCCCGCGCCCTTCTCCGCATGGACAGGCCCGGGGCATCGAAGCCGAGGGACGACCAAGGCCCGGAGCCGGTGCGAAGGCGGAGCCGGTGCGAAGGCGGAGCCGGTGCGGAGGCGGAGGCGGCGCGAAGGCGGAGGCGCGGACTTTACTGTGAGTGTTCCCAGGTTCCACTCGTCCTGCGGGAGGGGGCGTATCGTGACGAGTATGTGGACAGTAGTGGTTATCCTGCTCGTGGCGTGGGCGGTGCTGTCGATCGTCGGATTCGTCTTCGAGGGCCTGCTCTGGCTGGCCATCATCGGAATCGTGCTCTTCGTCGGCACACTGATCTTCGGCTTCATCAGGCAGGGTGCGAAGCGCAAGAGGGTGTGAGAACGCCCGCCCCGGAGGCGCGGAACCCCGGCCTCCGGTCATCGCGGCTGCGCCTCGAGGGCTGCCGCAGGGGCGCCGCGAGCCGAGCACTCACGGGCGGAACATCGCTCGAACCTCGGAGGTCTTCGGTGCGCCGAGCATCTTCAGCGCACCCGGTCGGACGCTGATCCGCACCCGGACCACGCGCCCGAAGCTGTCTCCGTCGAGCTCGACGCCGTGCGAGACCTCGAACCTGGCCTCGAACTGCCGGCCTTGCGCATAGACCAGTGACTGCAGGTCTGGTGCGCCCTGCAGCATCTTCCGGCTGAATCGGGATCGGCGGGCCAGTCCCTGAACTGTGAGGCGCGTCCCGATCCGGGCCCAGCCGAAGCGCCCTTTCGGGCGCATCATGACGACGTCGAGCAGCCCGTCGTCGACGATCGCGTTCGGGATGAGGAGCATGTTCCCCGTGAGCGTCCCGCAGTTGCCGACGATGATGGTGTGAGCCCGGGTCGATCTGACGCGGCCGTGATCGATGCGGTATTCCAGATGGAAGAGCCGGTTCGCGATGATGGAGCGGGCGATCGGGGTCACATAGGCGAGCCAGCCGAGATGCTTCTTCGCCAGGGCGCTCGTGCTCTCGGCCATCCGGGCGTCCAGCCCGATCCCGGCCATCACCAGGAACACATGCGTGCTCCGGCTCCCGTCCTCCTCCTCGAGCTCGGCGATGCCGACATCGATCGCGCGGATCGAATCCGCGAACGCGGCCGCGACCCGCGCTTCGACGTCGTTCAGGGGCACGCCGAGGTTGCGGGCGAGCAGGTTCCCCGTGCCCGTCGGAAGCAGGCACACGGGGACCTCGCTGCCGAGCGCGGCCTCGGCGACCGATCGCACGGTGCCGTCGCCCCCGACGACGAGCAGCGCGGCCGGGTCGCCTGCGAGGGCGGCCTCCGCGGCGGATCGCCCCGAATCGTCTCGGCGAGTCTCGTACCAGCGTGTGCGGCCCCATCCGCGGCGGCGCTCCTCGATCGCGACGGCCTCCCGGACGCGCTCGAGCGGAACCTTGACCGGGTTGTAGACCACGGCGACATACGCGAGGCGCCTGCTCTCGTGCGCGGGCGGCACCGCTGGCGAGTCCCCGTCGGATCCCGATGCGCTCGCGCTGCCTGCACCGTCACCACGGTCGAGAGCGCCCGTCATCGCGGGGCGGCGGTGAGGGAGCTGCGCTGCTCCACGAGCGGGCAGGTGAATACATCGCGTTCGCCGAGCCCGACGCGGTTGATGTAGCGGACGACGATCGCGTAGGAGGCGAACAGCCCGGTCTGCGTGTACGGCACGTCGTGGGCCCGGCAGTAGGCGGCGATGACGGGGGCCGCTCGGCGCAGGTGCGGCCGCGGCATCGACGGGAACAGGTGGTGCTCGATCTGGTAGTTGAGCCCGCCCATGACGGTGTCGAGGATCCGGCTCCCGCGGATGTTGCGGCTCATGAGCACCTGCCGGCGCAGGAAGTCGAGGGTGAGGTCGCGCGGCACGATCGGCATTCCCTTGTGATTCGGGGCGAAGGAGACGCCCATGTAGAACCCGAAGATCCCGAGCTGCACGGCGAGGAACACGAATGCGATGCCCGGCGAGAGCACCACGAACACGAGCGCCGGGTACCCGACGAGGCGGACGACCAGGAATGCGATCTCCACCCAGCGGCGTTTCAACTGCCCCGGGGTTACCACGCGGCGCACGCCCGAGGCGTGCAGGGAGACCCCCTCGAGCAGCAGGATCGGGAAGAAGAACAGACCCTGGTGCCCGCGCAGCCAGGTGAGGAGGCGCCCCGTCCGCACCGTCTTCCCGGGGGCGACCACGATCACGGGGAGATCGATGTCGGGGTCCGAGCCGAGCTTGTTCGGATCGGCGTGATGCCGGGTGTGCTTGTGCTGCCACCAGCCGTAGCTCATCCCCACCAGCAGGTCGCCGAGGAGGAGGGAGACCCAGTCGTTCCATCTTCCCGAGATGAAGATCTGCCGATGCGCCGAGTCGTGACCCAGGAACGCGATCTGGGTGAACAGGATCGCGAAGAAGGCGGCGGTGAGCAACTGCCACCAGGTGTCGCCGATCCACACGAATACGAGCAGCCCCGCCGCCAGCACCAGCGGCAGCGCGATGAGTTTCGTCCAGTAGTACCCGTAGCGGCGGCGGAGCAGGCCGCTGTCGCGGATCATCTTCGCGAGCTCGGAGAACTCGCCCCTGCCCGGCCTCGTTCGAGGCCCGCCCTTCTCGGCAGCCGTGGTCAGACGATACCCGTCCATGATGCATCTCGTATCTCGCCCGGGTGCCCGGCCCGCGCGAAGAACCCGCGAGTCCCGTCACCGAGGATCTCCGTCGCTTCGTCCCGTTCGGGACGCCGCATGAACACCGCCTCGACCGTGCGCCGGTCCGGCGCATGCGCGGTCATGATCGCGGCGGCCGGCGGACCGCTGCCCGGGCCGATCGTTCGCGATTGCGTCTCCATGACCGAACGCTACGCCGGCAACATGTGCGCCTCACAGGGAGGGTGCAGCCCCGTCCTCCGGCGCTCGCCCCCGACGGAGGAGGCGATCCTTCGGGCGACCCCCGCTCAATGCCCGCTGAAGGCCTCCTTGAGCCACCACGATCCGCCGTCGGAGGCGATCTTCGCGTCGAGCACGAGGGGCCGCTCGGGATCGGCGGCGAGCCACTCGGCCACCGCGTCGAGGTCGCCGGTCGTCCGTACGGTGACCGCGTCGGCGCCGAATCCCCGCGCGATCGCGGCGATGTCGACGTCGGGGAAGGTGACCGTGCCCAGCTCGGCCCCCTCGCCGAAGTGGTGCACCTCGGCGCTGTAGGCGGCGTCGTTGTAGACGACGACCAGCATCGGGATCCGCTCGCGGACCGCGGTCTCGAGCTCGGCGACGGCCATCAGGAAGCCCCCGTCGCCCGAACCGAGCACGGGGAGGCGGTGGGGCTCGGCGAACGCCGCCCCGAGGGCCGTGGCCAGGCCGAGGCCGATGGACTGGAAGGCCTGCGTGAAGCAGAACCCCCGCTCGTCGGGAACCTCGAGGAAGTTCGAGGGGTAGCCCATGAAGTTGCCCGAGTCGACCGCGACCACCCGCTCCGCGGGGATCAGCTCTCCCAGCCGTTTCGTGAGGTCCCGCGGATCGATCCGCTCAGGCGTCGAGAGGCTCTCGTACGGGGTGTCGATCCACCGCCCCCCGCTCGCGATGCGGTCCGCGACCTCCGGGGTGCGATAGCGCGCGGCGGTACCCGCGGGCCGGGAATCGCGGGCGGCCCGCGCGGCGAGCTCGCGGTCGAGCGCCTCAGCCGTGGCCGCCGAGTCGCCCAGCACCCCGATGTCGACGGGACGGTTGCGCCCGAGCGCCTCGGTCTCGAGGTCGATCTGGGCGACGACGGCGCCCGCGCCGATCAGGGTGCCGTGGCGCATGGTCCACATGTTCAGGGCGCAGCCGAAGCCCAGGATCAGATCCGCCTCCTGCACGAGCGACGCGGTGGTGGGCGACGAGAAGCCTCCCGAGATGCCGAGGTCGAAGCGCTCGCCGTTGAAGAGCCCCTTCACCACCGCGGAGGTCGCGAGCAGCGCACCGGCCCGCTCCGCGAGCGCGCGGAGAGCCGGGCCCGCCTCGCG
>CALMSE010000185.1 GCA_937872275.1 uncultured Leucobacter sp.
GACCACCCCGCCGCCGGGTGCTCGCCGCGGGCGTACTGCACGCCGCCGGTGACGACGCCGGCCCAGGGGTCGCGCCACTCCACGACGGCGGCGCCGAGGGAACGCAGCGCGGGGAGCGCCGATCCGCCGTCGAAGGCCAGCACCGCGGCATAGCGGTCGCCGACGTCTTCGACCTCGACCCGCATCGCGAAGCGCATCCGCTGCAGGAACTCGACGAGCGGGGCGGCATCGCCCTCGTCGACGAGCAGCCACGACCGCTCGCCGTCGTCGACGAGACGGATGGCCCGTTCGATGCGCCCGTTCGGGTCGAGCAGCAGCGTCTCGGCCGATGCACCGGGGGCGAGGCCGGTCAGGCTCTGACTCGTCATCGAGTGCAGCCAGCCCAGACGATCGTCGCCCGCGATCGTGACGATGCCGCGGTGGCTCAGACTGACGAGCGCGTCGCCTGCCTCGAGGGCGCGCTGCTCGATGAGCGGGCTGCCGAAATGCGCCGGCACGCCCAGGGGCTCGGTGTCGGCGGGGGGGCCGACGGTGCGGGCTTCGACGGCGCCGTCGAGCCTGAGGAAGGGATCGATATCGCTCACCCGGATCAGGGTCTAGCGCTGACCCTTGAACAGCTTGACGACGACGGTGATGCCCAGCCAGGCGATGGTCAGCGACGCGAGACCCAGCAGGCCGAGGAAGAAGAGTTCGAGAGCGAGCATGCCGCCAGTCTATCCGACCAGCAGGCTCACGGCGTCGATCACGGCGATGATCAGCACGGACCCCGCGACGCTGAACGAGGTGCGCGTGATGAAGCCCTCGCGCTGCGCGGTGCCGAGCTGCAGGAAGAAGGTCACGAGCGCGCTCGCCCCGATCGCGAGGGCGAGCCACTGCGCGCGCGTCGGCCCGTGCACGAGCACGATCACGAGGACGCCGAAGACGGCGGCGACGAGCCAGGCGGCGATGAGCCGCGGCACGTGCCACGACTGGCCCTCGGGGGTCGACGGGCTCGGGGTCGGCTGACCCGGGGTCGGCGCGGCTTCGCTCACGCCCCTCATCCTGCCACACCCCGGCCATGCCGCACCCGGCCCGGCGTCGACCCGGGGCGTTCTGCACGGGGCACGCCGCCGCAGCGCGAGCCGGTCCCGGCACGTCAGCGGATCCCCGCGCGTCACTGGATCCGGCACGTCGGCCGGTGCCTGCACTTCAGCCGGTGCCTGCACTTCAGCCGGTACCTGCACTTCAGCCGGTCGAAAACCGCCGGATCCATCCGGCAGAACGCCGAGAACCGGCAGAACCGCGGCCGCGCGGCCGCGCGACGGCGCAGCCCACCCGCGCCGCGCCAGTAAGATGGACAGTGGGCCGCCTGCCGACGCGGCGGAGGGGAGCGCGCAGATGCAGTTGCTCTGCCTGACGGACCGCGACCCCGGCGCCGTGCTCCCGGGCCTCGAGCTGCTGCCCCACGAGGTGCGCGTCTCCCCGCTCTCGGTGCGCCTGCCGCCGAGCGCCGCGGCCCGGTACGACCTGCTGCTCATCGACGGCACGCTCGACGCGCGGCGCGCCCGGGCGGCCTGCCTCGACCTCAAGAGCGAGTGCCCGGTGCCGCGCATGCTCATCACCTCCGAGTCGGCGCTGCCCGCGGTGACCCCGGAGTGGGCGCTCGCCGACGTGCTGCTGCCGACCGCGAGCCCGGCGGAGATCGACCTGCGGCTGCGACTCGCCTTCGGCGGCCGGACGGTCACGGCGAGCGGATCCGCCCTCGACACCCCGACGGCGATCAGCGCCGCCGGCGTCACCATCGACGAGGGCAACTTCACGGCGCGCGTGCAGGACCGCACCCTCGATCTCACCTACAAGGAGTTCGAGCTGCTGCACTTCCTCGCGGCGCATCCGGGACGGGTCTTCACCCGCGAGCAGCTGCTCAGCGAGGTCTGGGGCACCGACTACTTCGGCGGCACCCGCACCGTCGACGTGCACGTGCGACGGCTGCGCGCGAAGCTCGGCGAGCACGAGGCCCTCATCAGCACCGTGCGGGGCGTGGGCTACGGCTTCGCCCGCGGCCGCAGCGAGGACGACGAATGAGCAGCGCGGCCCCGGACGGCGGCGCGCTGGAGGCGGCCCGCGCCCTGATCGCCGAAGCGGCGGACCACGACGGCGTCTCCCCCGTCTCCGATCAGGCCCTGCTCGCGGCGGCTCAGGGGCAGCGCGAGCTCTTCACGCCGCCCGAGGCCGTCGGCATCCTCGGGCAGGGCGAGGTCGACCTCGTGGTGCGTCCCGCTGCCCGCGGCCGGGGCCTCGGCACCTCGGTGCTCACCGAGATGCTCGAGCACGCGGCCGACGGCGAGGGCGGTGAGCTGCGCGCCTGGTCGCACGGTGAGAACCCGGCCGCCGAGGCGCTGCTGAGGCGGGCGGGGTTCGCGCCGATCCGCGCCCTCTACCGCATGGCGCTCGACCCGGCGCTGCTGCCGGGCGATGGGCGCGACCCGCTCGCGCTGCCCGTCCCGGACGGGCTCGAGCTGCGCGCCTTCGATCCCGCGAACCCCGCCGACGCCGCCGCGTGGGTGCGCGCGAACGCAGCGGCCTTCGCGCACCATCCCGAGCAGGGCCGCATCACCGAGGCCGACTTCGCGCTCATGCGCGAGGAGCCGTGGTTCGACGCCGACGATCTGCTCCTGCTGGCGGAAGCGGGCGGCACGGAGGTCGCGGGCTCGAGCTGGATCAAGACGGTGCGGGAGCCGGAGGGCACCCTGACCGAGCTCTACGCGGTCGGCGTGCGACCGGAGCAGGCGGGCCGGGGCCTCGGCGGGCTGCTGCTCGATGCGACCCTCGCGCGCATGGCGCAGCACGCCCCGAACCGGGTCTCGCTCTACGTCGACGGCGACAACGAGGGGGCCATCGGCCTGTACGAGCGCGCGGGCTTCGAGGTCGACCAGCGCAGCACCCAGTGGCTGCGGATCGCGGGCTGAACCGCCGAGCGCCCTGAACACCCGGTGAACGGGAGCGGGGCGACGCCGTCGTTGTCAGCGGTCTTTGGCAGAATGGCAGCATGAGCGAAAGCGACGAGGCGAACGGGCACGACACTTCGGTGATCCCGACGGAGTTCACGGGCGAGGTGCCGCGCCTGCCCGCGTCGGCCTCGCAGGCCTCGACGGGGGGCGACGACCTCCCCGCCGATCGCTACATCGACCGCGAGCTGAGCTGGCTCGCCTTCAACCAGCGCGTGCTCGAGCTCGCCGAAGACCCGACGGTGCCGCTGCTCGAGCGCTCGAACTTCCTCGCGATCTTCGCATCGAACCTCGACGAGTTCTTCATGGTGCGCGTCGCCGGCCTGAAGCGCCGCATCGTCACCGGCCTCGCCATTCCCACGAACGTGGGCCGGGCGCCCGTCGACGTGCTCGCCGATATCAACGCGAAGGCCTACGAGCTGCAACTGCGGCACGCCCGCTGCTGGGCCGAGCAGGTGCAGCCGGCACTCGCCGAGGCCGGGGTGCGCATCGTGAAGTGGGGCACGCTCGACGACGCCGACCGGCAGATCCTCACCGAGTACTACGAGCAGCACATCTACCCCGTGCTCATGCCGCTCGCGGTGGATCCGGCGCACCCCTTCCCCTACATCTCCGGCCGCGCGCTCAACCTCTCGATCCGGGTGCGCAACCCCCGCACCGACAAGGTGGAGTTCGCGCGCCTCAAGGTGCCCCAGATGATCCCCCGCTACGTGCGCGTGGATCGGCGCGAATCGGCCGACGACGTGCGCTTCATCGCACTCGAGGAACTCATCGCGAACCAGCTCGGGGGCCTGTTCCCGGGCATGGAGGTCGTGGATCACCACGTGTTCCGGGTCACCCGCAACGAGGACGTCGAGATCGAGGAGGACGAGACCGAGAGCCTCATCCAGGCGCTGGAGAAGGAGCTGCTGAGGCGGCGCTTCGGGCCGCCGATCCGCCTCGAGATCTCCGACGACATGGATCAGGCGACCCTCGAGCTGCTCGTCGCCGAGTTCGACATCGACGAGCAGCAGGTCTACACGCTGCCGGCCCCCCTCGACCTCGGGGGCCTCTTCGCGCTCAGCCGCCTCGAACGGGCCGATCTCAAGTACACCCCGCACATCCCCGTGACGGCCCCGCAGTTCCGGGCGGCCTCGCCGAGCGAGCAGCCCGACCTGTTCCGGGCGATCGCCCGGCGCGAGGTGCTCGTGCACCACCCGTACGAGTCGTTCGCCACCAGCGTGCAGGCCTTCATCGAGCAGGCGGCGACCGACCCGGGCGTGCTCGCCATCAAGCAGACGCTCTACCGCACCTCCGGCGACAGCCCCATCGTCGCCTCCCTCATCAAGGCCGCGGAGGCCGGCAAGCAGGTGCTCGCGCTCGTCGAGATCAAGGCGCGCTTCGACGAGGAGGCGAACATCACCTGGGCCCGCAAGCTCGAGCAGGCGGGCGTACACGTGGTCTACGGCCTCGTGGGTCTGAAGACCCACTGCAAGCTCGTGCACGTGATCCGGGAGGAGCAGGGCCGGCTCAGGCACTACTGCCACATCGGCACCGGCAACTACAACCCGAAGACGAGCCGCATCTACGAGGACTTCGGCCTCTTCACCGCCTCCGACGAGGTGGGGCGCGACGTCACGAAGCTCTTCAACGTGCTCTCGGGCTACGCGATCGAGACCAACTACGACCGCCTGCTCGTCGCCCCCGAGGGGCTGCGCCGCGGCCTGCTCGAGCGCATCGAGCGCGAAGCGGATCACGCCCGCGCCGGGCGTCCGAGCGGCATCAGGATCAAGGCCAACAGCATGGTCGACGAGCGGATCATCGACGCGCTCTACCGCGCCGGCCAGGCGGGGGTGCCCGTCGAGGTGTGGATCCGGGGCATCTGCTCGATCCGCGCCGGCGTGCCCGGGCTCTCCGAGAACATCCGGGTGCGCTCCGTGCTGGGGCGCTACCTCGAGCACTCGCGCATCTACGCCTTCGAGAACGGCGGCGAGCACGAGGTGTTCATCGGCAGCGCCGACCTCATGCACCGCAACCTCGACCGCCGCATCGAGGTGCTCGCCCGCATCGTCGACCACGAGCACCTGGGGCGCATCGACCGCTTCTTCGGCTTCGCCTTCAGCGACGAGGTATCGTCGTGGCACATGCTGCCCGACGGCAGCTGGCGCCGCCGCGCCGAGGGCGGCGACGGGGCGCCGCTGCCCGATCTGCAGGAGCTGGTGATGGCCGACCGCACCGAAGCGCGGTCCCGGGGCGGCCGATGAGCCGCACGATCCTCGCCGCGGGCACCGTCTGCTGGCGCCGCGTGGGCGACGAGGTCATGGTGCTGCTCGTGCACCGCACCCGGCAGCGCGACGTGTCGTTCCCCAAGGGCAAGCTCGACAAGGGCGAGAGCATGCCGCAGGCCGCCGCCCGCGAGACGCTGGAGGAGACGGGCATCGCGGTCGCGCTCGGGGCGAACCTCGGCACGATCCACTACAGCCTGCCCACCGGCGGCGAGAAGACCGTGCAGTACTGGGCGGCCGAGGTCACGGAGGCCGCGGTGCACGCGTCGACGTTCAAGCCCAACGACGAGATCTCGGCTCTGGAATGGGTGCCGCTCTCGCGCGTGCCGAAGCGCCTCAGCTACGAGGCGGATCGCGAGTTGTTCGCGGTCTTCTCCCGCCTGGCCGCGCGCGACGCCGTCGACACCTTCTCGGTGATCCTGCTGCGCCACGCCAAGGCCGAGCCGCGCGGCGCGGCCTGGCCCGAGGATCGGCTGCGCCCGCTCTCGGACGCGGGCGAGCACCAGGCGGAGACCCTGGTGCCGATTCTCGAGGCCTTCGGCCCCCGGCGGATCCTGTCGTCGACCGCCGAGCGCTGCATGCGCACGGTCGCCCCGCTCGCCCACCACCTGCGCAAGACCGTTCGGGCGCAGGAGGGCCTGAGCCAGGACGCGTGGGATGCCGGCGACACGGGCGAACTGCGCAGCATCATCGGCAAGGTGGTGCGCAAGGGCAGGAACGCCGTGGTCTGCACGCACCGCCCGGTGCTGCCCGACGCGGTGCGAGAGCTCGCCCTCGCGACCGGCAGCCTGCCCGGCGACTACCTGCGCGAGGCGGCGGAACTGCCTCCCGGCGCGTTCTCGGTCTTCCACTTCTCGCGCAAGAACCCCGGGGCGGGCATCCTCGGCGTCGAGACCTATCCGATCAAGCACTGAGCGCGGGCGGCGCAGGGGGCCGACTACTCCTGGG
>CALMSE010000186.1 GCA_937872275.1 uncultured Leucobacter sp.
CTGCCCCGCACGGCATCCGCCGCACGCCGCAGCGCGGCGGTGAGCTCGGGGAGCGCCCGCTCGATGACCGGCGTGACCGTGAGATGCGCGCTGTGCGGCAGCCGCACGCCGTTCGCCTGCCGCAGCCCCGGCTGGAGCTGGATGCGGAAGCCGAGCCGCGCGACCTCGTCGGCGAGCAGATGCGGATCCACCCGTTCGGACGCGGGCACCGACTCGTCGGCGACGAGCGCGAGCGCGGGACCCGAGGGGCTGCCCTGCACCGAGAGGCCCCGGATGCCCCTCACCGCCGCGACGATGCCGTGCGTCGCGCGCACGCAGGCCGCGGTGAGGTCGCGGTAGCCCTCGGCGCCCAGCCGCTGCGTGATCGCCCACGCGGCCGCCACCGGTGAGGCCGAGCGCGAGCCGAGCAGGGTGGGGTTCACCACCGGGTACCCCGACCAGCGCGTCGTCGCGAAGAACTGGGCCCGATGCCGCGCCCGGCCGCGGTGCAGCAGCACCGAGACGCCCTTCGGCGCGTAGCCGAACTTGTGCAGATCGGCCGAGAGGCTCGTGACGCCCGGAAGCCGCAGATCCCACTCCGGAAGACCCGGCCACCACGGCAGGGCGAAGCCGCCGAAGCACGCGTCGACGTGGCAGGCGATGCCCTGCGTCTCGGCTGCGCGCGACACCGCGGCGACCGGATCGAGCGCTCCCGTGGGATAGGCGGGCGCGGAGAGCACGACGATCGCCACATCGGGGCCGAGCCGGCGGATCATCTCGCCCGCGCGCACCGAGCCGTCGGGTTCGCACGGCACCGGATCCCACTCGAGGTCGAAGAGGCGCGCGGCCTTCTGGAACGCGGCGTGCGCGGTCGCCGGGGCGAGCAGCCTCGGGCGTCGGCGCGCGGCGATGCGCGGATTCTCGGACCGCCACAGGTCGCGCGCGGTCTTCACCGCGAGCAGACAGCTCTCCGTGCCGCCGCTCGTGATGCTGCCGACCACCCGGCCGCCTCCGCGCGCGCGACCGCGGCGATCGCCTCCGAGGGCCCGCCGGGCGAAGGCCACGAGGTCGCGCTCCATGGCGGCGATCGACGGGAAGGCGGTGGGGTCGAGTCCGTTGAGCGGGCGCGCGAGCTCGGCGGCGCGGCCGGCGAGCCGATCCAGCTCGGGCATGCCGGAGTCGTAGACGTAGGAGAGCACCCGGCCGCCGTGGGTGGGGGCGTCGAGCTCGCGCAGGGCGCGCAGGCGCGCGAGCACGTCGGCGGAGTCGGAACCGCGCGCCGGGATCATGCGCCGGCCTCGCTCGCCTCGAGGTCGCCCCGGCGCAGCCGGTAGCGGCCGAGCACGAGGAGGCTCAGCAGCATCAGCAGCGCCGGCACCAGGCTGAACGACAGGGCGATGCCCGAGATCGCCGAGCCCGGCTGCTGCACGCTGACGCCCGCGGTCGACTCGACGTAGCCGGTGATCGCGAGCACGACGGTGAGCACGGTGGAGCCGAGGGCCATGCCGATCGTCTCGCCCGCGGTCCACACGCCGCCGAAGATGCCGGCGCGCTCGCCGCGCCCGCCCCGTTCCCGGCGCCTGCGGGCGTCGAGACTGATCACGTCGGGCAGCATGGCCATGGGCAGCGACTGCATGCCGGCATAGGCGGCGCCCGCGAGGGCCACGGGCGCGACGATCCACCAGCCGGGGGCCCAGGTCATGCCGATGAGCAGCGCGGTCGCGATGAGGAAGACGAAGCTGGCGAGGCGGAAGGCCCGCTCCTTGCCGATGCGATCGGAGATGCGCCGCCACACGGGCGCGACGAGCAGGGCGGGAGCGATGAGGGCGATGAAGAGCACCGTGACGGCGCCCTCGTCGCGCAGCACCCAGGTGGCCACGAACTGGGCGCCCGCGAGCATGAGGCCGGTCGCGAGTCCCTGCAGCATGAAGGCGCCGAGCAGCGCGCGGAAGGGCTGGCTCTCGCGCAAGGCTGCGAGCCCCTCGCGATAGTGGGCGGGGGAGAATGCGCCCGGCCGCGGGGCCGCGAAGCCCGGTGCCGCCGGTATCGGTGCCGCCGATCTGGGCGCGACCGAGCTGCCGATCCACAGCCCCGCCCAGAGCAGCACCGCGGCGGCGATCGCCATGACGAGGTAGCCGAGCGGCTGGTTGTCGGGGAAGAGGCCGCGGATCTCGGGGCCGCCGGCCCCGAAGACGAGGATCGCCAGCGTGAGCACCACCACGCGCCAGGTGAGGAGGCGCGTGCGCTCGTCGTAGCCGCGCGTCAGCTCGGTGGGGAGCGCGATGTAGGGCACCTGGAACAGGCTGAAGAAGGTGGCGGCCGCGATGAAGGCCACGAGCACCCAGAGGCTGCTCGCCCACGGCGCGAGGCCGGGGGGCACCGCGAAGGTGAGCACGAAGGCCACCGGGAGGCCGATCGCGCCGAGGAGCATGGGGCCGCGCCGCGAGCCGCGGAGGGCCAGCGCGCGGTCGCTCAGACCGCCGATCACCGGATCGATCAGCACGTCCCAGACCTTCGCCACCGTGACGATGGCGCCCGCGGCGAGCGCCGCGACCCCGAGCGAGTCGGTCAGGTAGTAGACGAGCACGAGGCCTGGCAGCGTGGCGAAGCCGCCGGTGCCGAGCGAGCCGGCCGCGTAGCGGGCCACCGTTCCGCGCGGCAGCCGGCCGGCCGCGGGCGCTCCCACGGCCTCCGCAGCGGTGCGGGAGGAATCGGGCGCTGAATCCATGATTTCAGCGTAGCGCGGACCCCCGTCGAGCGCCCCCGCGGAACGGGTCGCTACTGCAGGGACCCGGCCGTGCCGAGCAGTCTCGACAGCGCGTCGGGATCGCTCATCTGCTGCACGAGCTCGGGCAGTTGCATGACGGCGAACACGGAGCAGGCGAACACGACGATCAGGGCGAGCCCGAAGGCGGCGAGCGGCACCCAGAAGGCGAGCTTGCGGGCCCGCATGCGCTGGATCGAGAAGATGAGGTTCACCGCATAGATCGCGAGCACCGCGATCGCCCCGACCGTGCCCACGACGCCGATCGAATCCGGTATGGCGACGCTCTCGATGCCGAGCATCGAAGCGGTGAGGCGGAGCTGCTGCGGGAACTGCTGGAGTCCCAGCGCGAAGCTCAGCGCGCCGTACGCCCCGAGGGCGAGCAGCGCGATCGTGGCGATGCGGTCGGCGAGCTTCCCGCCGCGCGGGGCCTCGCCGCCGCGCGGCGGCTCCGTCGCACGGTAGACCTGCGGCTGCTCCCGGGTAGCGGGCCTCGCATCGTCGGCTGGCCTGGCCGCGGGATCCGCCCCGACGCCGAGGTTGTGGGGCACGCCGGGCAGCTTGCCGCTCTGCGGGGACTCGGCCGCGCGCGCGGGCTCCGGGAGCGGGCTCCGCCCCCCGCCGCTCGCGCCGCTCGGGGCCTCCGTCCCGCTCGCACCCGTCGAGCCCGCCGAACCCGTCTCCGGCGACCAGCTCCATCCCTCCGGGGCCAGCTCGCCGTACTGGGGAGCGCCGTTCGGGGCGCCGGCCGGCCGGGGCCGGGACGGGCCCGGGGCCTCCGGGGTCTTCGGGGAACGTCCCGAGACAGGCGCTCCCTGATCCTCGGCCGGAGCCAGCTCCCCGTATCGGGGCGCCGGACGGGGCTCGTCCGCGGGTCGCTGCTCGTCGGCCACTACGCGCTCACCGACTTCCCGGCCGAGCCGAGCTGCTCGGCGGCCTGCGCGATGCGGGCGGCCATGCCGCTCTCGCCGAGCCTGCCGTAGGCGCGCGGATCGTACTGCTTCTTGTTGCCGACCTCGCCGTCGATCTTGAGCACCCCGTCGTAGTTCTTCAGGATGAAGTCGGCGACCGGCCGCGTGAACGCGTACTGGGTGTCGGTGTCGATGTTCATCTTGATGACGCCGTTGGCCACGGCCTCGGCGATCTCCTCGGCGGAGGAGCCGGATCCGCCGTGGAACACGAGGTCGAGCGGCTTCGGGCCGGTGCCGTACTTCTCCGCGAGCCCGGCCTGGATCTCGGCGAGCAGCTCGGGGCGCAGCTTCACCCCGCCGGGCTTGTAGACGCCGTGCACGTTGCCGAAGGTGAGCGCGGTCATGTAGCGGCCGCGCTCGCCGAGGCCGAGCGCCTCGACCGTGGCCACCGCGTCCTCGAGCGTCGTGTAGAGCTGATCGTTGATCTCGTGCGCGATGCCGTCCTCCTCGCCGCCGACGACGCCGATCTCGACCTCGAGGATGATGCCGATCGCCGCCATGCGGGGCAGGAGGCTCTGCGCGATCTCGAGGTTCTCGCCGAGCGGCACGGCCGAGCCGTCCCACATGTGCGACTGGAAGTAGGGGAGGCCGCCGCCCGCGACGCGCTCCTCGCTCGCGGCGACGAGCGGCAGCACGAAGTTCTCGAGGTGCTGCTTGGGGCAGTGGTCGGTGTGCAGGGCCACCGTGACGCCGTAGGCCTTCGCGACCTCCTCGGCGTACTTCGCGAAGGCGATCGCCCCGCCGACCCGGTTCTGCACGGTGTGCCCCGCCAGGTAGTCCGCGCCGCCGAAGCTCACCTGCACGATGCCGTCGCTGCCCGCCTCGGCGAAGCCCTGCAGGGCCGCGTTCAGCGTCTGCGAGCTCGAGACGTTGATCGCGGGGAACGCGAAGCCGCCCTCCTTCGCGGCGTCAAGCATGGCGGCGTACTGCTCGGGGGTGGCGAGGGGCATCGGGGCTCCTTGGCTGTCGGGGGCTCGGTCGCAGTTCATTCTAGGCGGTGGGCCTGGCCGTCGACCCGGAAGCCTCTCGCGGCGGTGGCCGGGCACGGCGCGTGCGTCCCGGCCCGCGGGCGCTACGCTGGAGGCATGAGCGAACACTCGACGCTGGGCGATTGGCAGCCGGATCGCAACCTCGCGATGGAACTGGTGCGGGCCACAGAGGCCGCCGCGATCCGCGCCACGCCCTGGGTCGGCCGCGGCGACAAGAACGCCGCCGACGGCGCGGCCGTCGACGCGATGCGCCGCTTCCTGTCGACCGTGGCCATGCGCGGCACCGTCGTCATCGGCGAGGGTGAGAAGGACGACGCACCCTGGCTCTACAACGGCGAAGAGGTGGGCAACGGCGAGGGGGCCGAGTGCGACGTCGCCGTGGACCCGATCGACGGCACCCGGCTGACCGCCGAGGGGCGCGCCGGCGCGCTGTCGGTGATCGCCGTCGCCGACCGCGGCAGCATGTACGACCCCTCGGCCGTGTTCTACATGGACAAGCTCGTCTGCGGCCCCGAGGGCGTGGGCGTGGTCGACATGAACCGGCCGATCGGCGAGAACGTCCGCGCGCTGGCCCGCGCCAAGGGCGTCGAGGTCTCGGACATCCGCGTCGCCGTGCTCGACCGTCCGCGCCACGAGCAGCTGATCGCCGACATCCGCGCCGCGGGCGCCGGCACGCGCCTCATCATGGACGGCGACGTCGCGGCAGGCGTGAACGCCGCGCAGTGGGACTCGCGCGTCGACCTCGCGGTCGGCATCGGGGGTACCCCCGAGGGCATCATCACCGCCTGCGCGGTGAAGGCGCTCGGCGGCGTGATCCAGGGCCGGCTCTGGCCCAAGGACGACGCGGAGCGGGAGCAGGCGCTCGCCGCCGGCCACGACCTCGACCGGGTGCTGCACGCCGACGACCTGGTCGCGAGCGACAACGCCTACTTCGTGGCCACCGGCATCACCTCCGCCGACTTCCTCGACG
>CALMSE010000187.1 GCA_937872275.1 uncultured Leucobacter sp.
GCGGCGGCCGCCGCCGCGCCGAGCGCGAGCCCGCGCCCCCGCCAGCGGCCCCGGACATCGGTGGGATCGTTCTCTCGTTCTCTCATCTCATTCTTCCTTCGTCGTCGAGGGGTGGGGTTCTAGAGCATTCCGTTGGGGTGGGCCAGCTCGGCCGGGTCGAGGATCGCCGCGCCGACGTCCCAGTGCTCGACGATCCTGCCGCGGTCGTAGCGGAAGAGATCGTAGATGGCGATGCCGCGCTCGCCCGGCTCGTCGAGGTTCTTCCGGAGGAAGACCTGCACGAGCGCGTAGTCGTCGTCGGCGACGAAGCGGATCGGGATCTGGCAGTACCGCGAGGAGCGGTGCGTCTCGGACTCGCCGAAGTGCTGCTTGTAGGCCTCGATGCCGTCGGCGACGAAGGAGTTGTGCTGGATGTAGCGGTCGCCGAAGAACTCGTCGGCCGCCTCGATGTACCGCTTCTGCACGAAGGCCAGGTCGTAGAAGAGCACGGCGTTGCGCCGGTTGGTCTCGGCGTCGCTCTCGGTGTCGGTCGCGACGGTCTCGGTCTCGCCGTTGCCGTGGGGGATCGTGGCGGGATCGACCATGGTCTTGGCCGCATCCCAGTGCTCCGCGATGCGGCCCTCCTCGATGCGGTACAGGTCCATCCGGATCTCCCCGTCGCCGGTGCAGCTGTGCACCGCCGCGTAGTCGGCATCGGCGACCGTGCGCAGGATCCGGAGCCGGGCGCCCTCTCCGTACAGCCCGCGCAGCGTCGACGCGGCGGAGGCGAAGCCCGCGGGCCCCGTGGGCACGCGCGGGCTGTGCTCGACGTAGGCGGGGTGGAGGAAGCGCTCGGCCGCTCCGGCGGCGTCCTCTTCGACGAAGGCTCGGACGAAGAAGTCCGTGACCAGCTTCCTGTTGGCGGCGCGGGCCGAGTGCATGGGTCCTCCCGGGGTTCGGCAGACGACGGAACCCCGGGCTCTCATCGTCGAGATGTCTAATATTCGGTAATAGTATTCCAAATATAGGACATTATTCAAATTCCGGCGAGCGCGGCCCAGATCGCGGTCCGGCGATGAGCCGGTCATCAACCGGTCGGCGGCGACTCCATGCCTGTCGGCCGCGGGGCCGTCGCTAGGATGAGTCCGTGACCGAGCCTTCCCCCGAGTCGCCCTCCTTCGACGAGGCCGACGACAAGAAGTTCGCCGAGACGGCCCTGCCGCTCGGGGTGCGCGTCGCGGCGGCCTGGTCGTGGCGCCTGATCGTCATCGGGGTCGCCGTCGCGGCGCTGCTCTGGCTGATCGTGCAGGTGCGCATCCTGGTCGTCCCGGTGCTCGTCGCCGTGCTGCTCACGGCGCTGCTGCAACCCGTGGTGCAGTTCTTCGTGCGCCGCGGATGGCCGCACTGGCTGGGGGTCGTGACGGCGCTGCTCGCGCTGTTCGCCGCGGTGGCCGTGCTGGTCACCCTCATCGTCACGCAGCTGCGCCAGGGACTCGGCGACGTCGTCGTGCGCTCGACCGACGCGTGGAACGATTTCGTGCACTGGCTCGAGACCGCCTTCGGGCTCTCCGCCGAGCAGGTCAACGGCTTCATCGACCAGGTCGTGACCACGATCCAGAACCACCAGAACGAGATCTGGAGCGGGGCCCTCGCCGTCACCACGACGGCCGGCCAGCTGGTCACCGGCACGCTCCTCACCCTCTTCTCGCTCATCTTCCTGCTCATCGACGGCAAGCGCATCTGGTACTGGGTGCTCGGCTTCCTCCCCGCGAGCGCGCACGCGCCCGTGCACACGGCGGGCCTCGCCGGCTGGGTATCGGTGGGCCAGTACGTGCGCGTGCAGATCTTCGTCGCCTTCGTCGACGCGGTCGGCATCGGCGTCGGCGCCGCGATCCTCGGCGTGCCGCTGCCGATCCCCATCGCGATCCTCGTCTTCCTCGGCTCCTTCATCCCCTTCCTCGGCGCCATCACCACGGGCGCACTCGCGGTCTTCATCGCGCTCGTCTACAACGGGCCGGTGAACGCCCTCATCATGCTGGGCGTCGTGATCCTCGTCAACCAGATCGAAGGCCACGTGCTGCAGCCGCTCGTCATGGGGAACGCGGTGCGCGTGCACCCGCTCGGCGTGGTGCTCGCGGTCTCGGCCGGCGCCCTGCTCGCGGGCATCCCGGGCGCCCTGTTCGCGGTGCCGATCGCCGCCTCGGCGAGTGCCATGGTGAACGCGCTGGTCGCACGGAAATGGGTGCCGGGCACCGACCCGGTCGCCAAGTACCTCCACGACGAGAAGAGCCACCGAGAAGCCAGACACCGCGCGCGGAGAGCCGCGCGCGAGAACCGCAGGGAAGGAAGCGCATGAGCGAGCAGACGGCCGCCGCGACCACCTTCGAGCCGCCGACGCTCGAACAGTTCGAGAGCGCGCTCGAGCTCGTGCACCGGGTGACGAGGCGCACGCCGCTCGAGTCGTCCCGCTTCCTCGCCGAGATCCTCGGCGTGCCCAAGGTCTACCTGAAGTGCGAGAACCTGCAGCGCACCGGCGCCTACAAGCTGCGGGGCGCCTTCAACCGGCTGTCGCAGCTCACCCCCGAAGAGCGCGCCCGCGGCGTGGTGGCGGCCTCCGCCGGCAATCACGCGCAGGGCGTCGCCTACGCCGCGCGCGAGCTCGGCATCAAGGCGACGATCTTCATGCCGCTGGGCGTCGCGCTGCCGAAGCTGCAGGCGACCCGCAACTACGGCGCCGAGGTGGTGCTCGAGGGCACGAGCTTCGACGAGACCAACGCGGCCGCGCAGGCCTTCGTACGAGACACCGGGGCCGTCTACATCGCTCCCTTCGACCACCTCGCCATCATCGAGGGCCAGGGCACCGTCGCTCTCGAGATGCTCGACGTGGCGCCCGACATCGAGACGCTCGTCGTCGCCATCGGCGGCGGCGGCCTCATCTCCGGCGTCGCGGCGGCGGCGAAGCTGCGCGCCGAGCGCGAGGGCCGCCCGCTGCGGGTGATCGGGGTGCAGGCCGAGAACACCGCCGCGTTCCAGCCCTCGCTCGCCGCGGGGCACCCGGTCACCATCAAGACGAGGCCCACGATCGCCGACGGCATCGCGGTCGCCCGCCCCGGCGACCTCACCTTCGAATACGTGCGACGCTACGTCGACGAGATCGTCACCGTCAGCGACGACGACATCGCGCGCGCGATCGTCATGCTGCTCGAGCGCACGAAGCTCGTCGTCGAGCCGGCGGGCGCCGCCGGCGTCGCGGCGATGCTGAACGGCTCGGTGCGGGCCACCGGTCCGACGGCGACCATCCTCTCGGGCGGCAACATCGACCCGCTGCTGCTGCAGCGCGTCATCGGCCACGGCCTCGCCGCCTCGGCGCGCTACCTGAAGCTGCGCATCTCGCTGCCCGACGTGCCGGGCCAGCTCGTGCGCACCGCGAGCATCGTCGCCGAGCAGAACGCGAACGTCGTCGAGGTGCTGCACACGCGGCACGCCACCGAACTGCCGATCAGCGACGTCGAGCTCGAGTTGCACATCGAGACCCGGGGCACCGAGCACGGCCAGGAGGTCGTCCAGGCCCTGCGCGATGCGGGCTACGAGGTGCGGGTCGGTGAGCGGTACTGACGGCGGCGTCGCGATGAAGCGCAGTTCCTCGGTCCGCGGCGCGACCGTGCTCGTCACGGGCGCGGCGCGCGGAATGGGCGAGCTCTACGCGCGCCGGGCCGTCGCGGAGGGGGCGGATCGCCTGGCGCTGTGGGACGTCGACTCCGGGCGCCTCGATGCGCTCGCGGCGGAGCTCTCCGAAGCCTGCGGGGGCGGCACCGAGGTGCGGGCCTATGCCGTCGATCTGGCCGATCGCGAGCGGGTGACCGAGGCCGCCGAGCGCGTGCTCGCCGAGCTCGGCACCCCCGACGTGCTGATCAACAACGCCGGCATCGTGCGCGGCGCCCCGTTCTGGGAGCACGACCCCGAGCGCGACATCGAGGCGACCATGCGGGTCAACGCGCTCGCCCCGATGCATCTCACCCGGGCGCTGCTGCCCGCCATGATGGCGGATCGAGCCAGGCCTCGACGGATCCTCAACATCGCCTCGGCCGCGGGCACCCTCGCGAACCCCAACATGAGCGTCTACGCGGCCTCGAAGTGGGCGATGATCGGCTGGAGCGAGTCCCTGCGCCTCGAGCTGCGGCGCTCGGGGTACGAGCGCTTCGGGGTGACGGTCTTCTGCCCCAGCTACATCTCGACGGGGATGTTCGCCGGCGCGCGCGGGCCGCTCCTCACCCCGATCATGACCCCCGAGCGGGCGACTCGCGCGGCCTGGGAGGGCATGCTCGCAGGAACGCCGGTCGTGTCGAAGCCGTGGACGGTGAAGCTCGCGATGGCGCTGCGCGGCGTGCTGCCCACGCGCCTCTGGGACGCGATCGCCGGCCGCGTGTTCCACGTCTATTCGAGCATGGATCGCTTCACCGGGCGCTGAGCCCGCCCGAGCTCAGCCCGTGTAGGTGTCGACGGCGAGGATCTTCACGTCGATCTGCTTGCCGTTCGGGGCCGCGTAGCTCGCGCTCTCGCCGACTCCGAGGCCGAGGATGGCCGCGCCCAGCGGGCTCTCCGCGCTGTAGACGTCGAGGTCGCCGTCGGCGAGCTCCCGGTTGCCGAGCAGGAACCGCTCCTCGTCGCCCCAGATCTCCGCCGTGATGACGGTGCCGATCTCGACGACGCCGTGCGCCTCGGGGGCCTCCGCCACGACCGCGTGCTTGAGCAGCTCCTCGAGGTCGCGGATCCGCGCCTCCATCTTGCCCTGCTCGTCCTTGGCCGCGTGATAGCCGCCGTTCTCCTTGAGGTCGCCCTCCTCGCGCGCCGCCTCGATGCGTGCGC
>CALMSE010000188.1 GCA_937872275.1 uncultured Leucobacter sp.
GGGCGCCGCTTCGACCGGTGCGAGATGGCGGGGCTCCGGGGCGTCCGCCGGCAGGGACGGGACGACCGTCGCATCCTGCGGGCCGAGCAGCCGACGGGCGTCGAGGATGGCGCGGTCCAGTGGCACGGTGTTGCCGCTCATGCCGCCTCCCGCACTCGTTCGGCCGCGCGCAGGCGCGCGGGGATGGCCCTCGGGTTGCGCTCCCGCTCCGCCTCGGAGGCGACTTCGGCGCCGCGGGTCAGGAGGGCGAACTCCGGCCGGTGCTCGGGCAGTTCTACCGGGAGGCCTGCGGGGGCGGTGCTGCGGGAGCGGGCCTGCAGCTCGCGCTTCACCAGCCGGTCTTCGAGGGACTGATAGGCGAGCACCGCGATGCGCCCGCCCAGGTTCAGCAGCCCGAGGGCGGCGGGGATGGCGCGCTCGAGCGCCGCGAGCTCGCCGTTGACCTCGACCCGGAGCGCTTGGAAGACGCGCTTGGCCGGGTGGCGCTTGCCGCTCACGGCCGCGGGCGTGGCCCGCTGCAGGATCTCGACGAGCCTGCCGCTGCGCTCGATCGGCTCCTCGGCCCGGGCCTCGACGATGGCGCGGGCGTAGCGCCCGGCCAGCGGCTCCTCGCCGTAGCGCTCGAAGATGGCGCGCAGACGGCCTTCGGGGGCCGTGCGCAGGATGTCGGCCGCGGTCTCGCCGGAGCCCTGGTCCATGCGCATGTCGAGCGGCGCGTCCTGGGCGTAGGCGAAGCCGCGGTCGGCCTCGTCGAGCTGCAACGAGCTCACGCCGAGATCGAAGAGCACCCCGTCGATCCGCTCGAAGCCAGCGCCGCGCACGGCGTCCGCGATCTCGTCGTAGACCGCGTGCACGAGCACCGCACGGGGCCCGAAGGGGGCGAGCCGGCGGGCGGCGAGACGCTGCGCCTCGGCATCGCGATCCACCCCCACGACCGTGAGCCCGGGATGGGCCTCGAGCAGCGCAGCGGCGTGACCGCCCATGCCGAGCGTCGCGTCGACCACCACCGCGCCGGGGCGCGAGGCGGCGGGGGCGAGCAGCTCGAGGCAGCGCTCCAGCATCACCGGGGTGTGCAGGGCGGCGGGGTCGGCGCTTCCGAGACGGTCGTTGGTGGCGATCATGGCGTACGGGCCGGGATCGGGGCTCCTGGTTCCCCGTCAGCCCACCTGCCGCCGGGGAAGTTGCGTCAGGGTGGTAGACGAGAAACCACGAGCACCGTCAGAACATGCCCGGGATCACCTCCTCCTCGATGTCGGCGAAGGCGCTCTCCTGCTGCTCCAGGTACCGCTGCCAGGCGGCGGCGTCCCAGATCTCGGCGCGGCTGCCCGCTCCGATCACGGCGAGATCGCGGTCGAGTCCGGCGTAGTCGCGCAGGGCCGGCGGCACGGTGACGCGCCCCTGCTTGTCCGGGGTCTCGTCGTGCGCGCCCGAGAGGAAGACGCGCAGGTAGTCGCGGCCCTGCTTCGAGGTGATGGGGGCCTCGCGCAGGCGCTCGTGCATGCGGGCGAACTCGGCGCCGCTGAAGACGTAGAGGCAGCGCTCCTGGCCGCGGGTGATGACGAGGCCCTCGGCCAGCTCCTCCCGGAACTTCGCGGGAAGGATCAGCCGGCCCTTCTCGTCGAGCTTGGGGGTGAAGGTACCGAGGAACATCGGCTCTCCCTCCCGCTGGCGATCGACGGTGACGGGGCGGCGGAGACTCCGCGGCCCGGGCCCGCCCGGTGATCGTCGCCGATGCCCCTTCGGGTGCCCTGTTCCACCACCTTACTCCACTTTCCTCCACTTCATGAGTTTTTCCTCCACTTTTTGCCCCGAGCCCTCCCCACCCCTCCCCGCGTCCCGCACTCGGCCGGGTCTCCCTCTGCTCTCGCCGCCGAAAGGCGATGAAAAGCGCGAGCGGATACGGAGAATCCGGGATTTCACGTATCCGCTCGCGCTTCTCGTCGTCCGTCGGTGGAGGGCGGGGGGACGGAGGAAGAGCTGGAGGAGGAAGGAGGGTCGGCGCACAAAAAAGAACCCCGAGGCGCTCGGCCTCGGGGTTCGGAATCCCGGGAGGGATCGGGAAGGGGGCTACCTATCGCCCTCCATGCGCTCGTCCCAGCGACGGCTCATGCGATCGCCGAAGCTCTCCTGGGCGCGGGCCTCGCCGCGGGCGCCGTGCGAGGCATCCGTCGCATCGCCCGCGTCGGCATCCTTCCGGGTGGACGCGAGCAGCGTCCCGCCGAGCATCGCGGCGAAGCCGATCAGCCCGAGCCACAGCTGCTGCATGGCGACGCCGCCGATGAGCACGCCCACGCCCACGACGCCGAGCACGATGCCCAGCACGACGGACCGCAGGTTCAGCCGCTTCCGCGCCCCCGACGGGGTCTGCATCACGTCGGCTTCGCTCTGGTAGAGTCGCCGCTCCATCTCGTCGAGCAGTTGCTGCTCGCGTTCCGACAGTCCCATGACCGCCACCGCCTTCTGTACTTGGCACAAGTCTACGCTTCGCCGACCCGGCTAGGCTAGCCGCGTGGACGAAACGAAGCGACTCGCAGGGCTTATTCAGGAGCGCCTCGGCGACGCGCTCGCCGCTCACCGCCGCGAGCTCGAGCCGCTCGGCCCCGATGCCGCTCCGCTGCTCGACGAGGCCGAGGCGTACCTCGCGGGCGGCAAGCGCCTGCGTGCGGGTTTCGCGGTGCTCGGCTACCGCGCGGTGCGCCCGCTCGATCTCCGCGCCGAGCCCCGCGGCGAGCTCTCCGCGGTGCTCGACGCCGCCTGCGCGCTCGAGCTCTTCCACGCGGCGGCACTGATCCACGACGACGTCATCGACCGCAGCGACACCCGCCGGGGCCGGGCCGCGGCGCACCGCCATTTCGCCGCCCTCCACCGCGACACGGGCCTGCGTGGAGCGGCCGCGCACTTCGGCCTCTCCGCGGCGATCCTGCTGGGCGATCTGCTGCAGTCGTGGGCCGACGAGCTGCTGCAGCGCGCGTGCGACGCCGCGGCGGCGGGGGCCGGACGCACGGGGACGGATCGCGCGGCCGCCGGCCGCGCCCGCGAGCACTTCAACCGCATGCGCAGCGAGGTCGCGGTCGGCCAGTACCTCGACGTGCTCGAGGAGCAGCAGCCCGGGTTCGCATCCGAGAACGAGCAGCTCGAGCGCTCGACCCGCGTGCTCGTCTACAAGTCGGCGAAGTACAGCGTCGAGGCGCCGCTGCTCATCGGCGCGGCGCTCGCCGGCGCCGACGACGAGCAGGAGGGCGCGCTGTCGGCGTTCGGACTGCCCGTCGGCGTCGCGTTCCAGCTGCGCGACGATCTGCTCGGGGTGCTCGGCGACGCCGCAGTCACCGGGAAGCCGAGCGGCGACGACCTTCGCGAGGGCAAGCGCACCGTGCTGGTGACGCTCGCCCGCGAGGCGCTGCCTCCCACGCAGCGTCGACTCTTCGACGAGATGCTCGGCGATCGGGAGCTCGAGGAGGAGCAGATCGAGATGATGCAGCGCACCATCCGCGACAGCGGGGCCGTGCGCCGCGTCGAGCAGATGATCGCGCGCAACGTGGATCGCGCCTCGGCCGCCCTCGACTTCGCCCCCCTGCGCGCCGACGCCCGCGAGCAGCTCGTCGCGCTGGCCGATCGGGCGGTGCGCCGGGTGGCGTGACCCCGGCCGGGTGTCAGAAGGCGAGCCCCTGCGTCGCGCGACGCACCGCGCTCTTGCGCCCCGCGATGAGCGCGTCGACCGGCCGCTCCCCCAGCTCGTCGTTCTCGGCGAGCAGCCAGGCGACGGCCTCGTCGTCGCTGAAGCCCGCGTCGAGCAGCGCGAGCAGCGTCCCCCGCAGCGAGTGGAGCGGGCCGTCGTCCTGCACGAACCCGGCGGGGATGCGCAGCACCCCGTCGATGCGCACGGCCGCGAGATGGTGCTCTTCGATGAGCCGGTGCAGCTTGCTGGGGCTCAGACCCCAGCGTTCGACGAGCTCGGGAACGGTGATGTACTCGGTTTCAGGCGGGAAGTTCTCGGCCACGTCACCAACTCTACGTCATCGGGGCCGAGCCGGGCACGGCCGGGTCGCGGCGCCGGATCGCGGTGCCGGATCGAACGGTCCGGCCGCCGTTTGCCCGAGAACGGCGCGGTGCCGCTTCCCCGCTGCGGGAACTCCTTAGAATCGGCGCGTGACCTCCGTCCCCGTCGACCCGCTGATCGGGCACACGCTCGACGGGCGATACGTGATCCGCTCGCGCATCGCCCGGGGCGGCATGGCGATGGTGTACCTCGCGAACGACCTGCGCCTCGAGCGCCGTGTCGCGATCAAGGCGATGCACGGCCATCTCGTCGAGGACGAGAACTTCATCCGCCGCTTCGAGCAGGAGGCGCGCAGCGCCGCAAGCCTCGCCCATGCGAACGTGGTGGGGGTCTTCGACCAGGGGGTCGACGCGGGGCTCCCCTATCTCGTCATGGAGTACCTCCCCGGCATCACCCTGCGCGAGCTGCTGAAGCAGCAGCGCCGGCTCACCACGGAGCAGGCGCTCGAGATCGGCGAGGCGGTGCTCGCCGGGCTCGCCGCCGCTCACGCCGCCGGCATCGTGCATCGCGACCTGAAGCCCGAGAACGTGCTGCTCGCCGACGACGGCCGCATCAAGATCGGCGACTTCGGGCTGGCTCGCGCGGTGAGCGCGAACACGACCACGGGGCAGGCGCTGCTCGGCACGATCGCCTACCTCTCCCCCGAGCTCGTGACCCGGGGCATCGCCGACGCGCGCAGCGACCTCTACGCGTTCGGGATCGTCATGTTCGAGATGCTCACCGGGCAGCAGCCGTTCAAGGGCGAGCAGGCGATGCAGATCGCCTACCAGCACGCCCACGGCGA
>CALMSE010000189.1 GCA_937872275.1 uncultured Leucobacter sp.
GCGGTGGCCGAGCCCTTCGGCCAGCCGCAGCAGATCTATGCGAACAGTGCCGACGGTGATCGCCTGGCCGCGCTCGGCATGAAGTACGGCGGGCGCGGCAATCCGAACCCGCACTACAGCGTCGAGGGTCTCGTGAACTACGAGGGCGCCGGCTACTTCCGCTCCGACGGTTACGTGTCTCCTGACGGCGAGCTCTTCCAGCCCACCGATGGGCACAGCGTCATCGGGGAGGAGAAAGCGCCCTGGTACAACCTTCCGCACCATGCGGTGCACTGGGCCGGCTTCGAGGCGAGTGAGGGTCACGGGTACTGGGACATAGGCACCGAGTCGCTGCACAATATGGCGGCGACCTCGCTGGGTCTGTCGGGTGAGGTACTGGAGGGCGTGAGCTATGCGAGATGACCGTTTGCGGTTGGGCCGCAGAGCAGTGGGAGCGAGCATTGCCGTCCTGCTGCTGTTCGGGACAACGGCCTGCGAAAGATTGGCGGAAGTGCCGGTGCTGTCGGAGAGAAATGCGAAATCGGACGCGACGCTGGATGAGTTGCGCGAATGGGTTTCAAAGGAGATCGACGCGGTGATCGAGGTCACCGGCGTCGCTCATGAATGGGTTGCCCAAGGATCGAACGGGGTCAGATGGACGGAAGAGCGCGAGCGGATATTCGAGGGGCAGCGCATATCTATGTGTTCATTCCATTCAGAAGAAGTTAACCCTGCAGCAGTGCGAATCAGCCTGAAGACGGATTCGTTGGAGCAGGATCCGTTTCTTCTGCTCGAGCGTGTACGCCAGCTCTGGAACGAGAGAGGCTGGGAAGTCGGGAACCTACCAGGATCCGGTCAGGGGCAGACTCAGACACTGAAGATTCGGGCCGACCGTGAGGACGGTGCCATGGCGACCCTGTTCGCGGCTGACGGGGCAGGCGGCAGAATGCTGGGTTTGATGGTGGAATCAGCGTGCTCCAACGACCCCTCGGTCGCGCGGTAGGAGCCACAGGTGTTGTTCGAAGGTGTCAGCCTCAGGAAGCTCCTCGTGATGCTGTTGCTTGCGCTGACCGCCTATGCAGGTTGGGCGGAGGTGCCGGTGCTGTCGGAGAGAAGCGCGAAGTCGGACGCGACACTGAGCGAGTTGCGTGAGTGGGTCGGGGAAGAGATCGACGCGGTGGTCGAGGCCACCGGGGTGAAAAGCGAATGGGGTTTGGGAGGTGCGTCGGAGCTCAGATGGGTGGAGGACAGGGAGCGGATATTCGAGGTGTCGCACCTTCCGAACTGTACCTATGAGACGGGAAAGGTCAATCCGGCTTCGGTGAGGATCGACTTGATGACCGATCCATTGGATCAGGATCCTTTCCTCCTGCTGGAGCAGGTTCGGAACCTCTGGATAGAGCGCGGTTGGGAGGTCGGCAATTTGCCGGGTTCTGGTCAGGGGCAAAGCCAGATTTTGACGATTCGCGCTGATCGTGAGGACGGGGCCTTGGCGACTCTGAGCGCAGGGGACGCAGAGGGCGGCAGAATGCTGGGCTTGATGGTGGAATCAGCGTGCTCCAACGACCCCTCAGTGGCACGGTAGCCGTGCCCCCTCCCGAGGAGCGCCATACCGCCGCAGAGCAGGCCGGGGAGGAGATGTCGTTCGACGAGCTCCTCAGGTCTTCAGATCGAGATTCTCCTGGCCCGGTGTCGACTCGTCGGTCACCGCGACCTCATCCACGAACCACCCACGAAAAGGAACCCCGAATGACTGAAACGCAAGAACCCCCGCAGAAGCCGACCCCCGCATTCATCGGGGCGTCCTGGGTCGCGCTGCTCCTCGGCCTGACCGCCTACCTCGTCGGCCTGTGGAACGCGCAGATGGAGTTGAACGAGAAGGGGTATTACTTCACCGTGCTCATGTTCGGCCTCTTCGCGGCGGTGTCCCTGCAGAAGACCGTGCGCGACCGAGCCGAGGGCTTCCCGGTGACGAACCTCTACTACGGCATCGCCTGGTTCGCGGTCATCCTCGCGCTCGCCCTGCTCGCGATCGGCCTGTGGAACACGCGCAGCCTGACCCTCAGCGAGCGGGGCTTCTACGGCATCGCCTTCGCGATGAGCCTCTTCGCGTCGGTGGCGGTGCAGAAGAATGTGCGCGACCTCGCACGATTCCGAGCAGAGGAGCAGGAAGAGGAAGAACCCGCGCATTGGCAGGATGGCACAAATGTTCCGCCGAACTCAGGGGTGCCGGGCTCAGCAGGGTGACAGCGGTGTGCGCCAGCGCATTCCGTGACCCTATAACCTTGAAGCGTCATCGAAACCGTCGGTGGCGCTCATCGAGAGCCGGATATGTTGCGAGTCGGAGCACTTCGCAATTCGGACTGTACTAGGGAGCCGACATGGCGAACATCAATGTCTCCTACGCCGAGATGGAGCAGGCGGCGAATCTTCTGGGCACGGGGCGCGACGAGATCACGCAGAAGCTGCAGGCGCTGCAGGCGCAGATCAACAATCTCGTGGCCTCGGGCTTCGTGACCGATCAGGCCTCAGGCAAGTTCAACAACGCCTACAACGAATACACCACCAGCGCCAACACGGTCGTGGCGAAGCTCACCGAGATCCAGAGCTTCCTCACCCAGACCGCGAGCGCGATGCGCGACATGGACGCGCAGATCGCCGCCCGAATCAACTAGTCGCCGGGTTCCGACGCGACGGGAACTCAGCGGGAAGCAGTCCGGAATTCGTGCCAGGGGTCGTCCGTGGCACGAACCCGCTCGAATCGAGAGGAGGCGCTCATCATGGGCGGTGGCATGGAGTTGACCGACTACGCCCTCCAGGCGGCCGGGGCGAACTTCGTGCACGCCTCCTCGACGATGACCTCCGAGAACGTGAGCCGCCCGACGGGAGACCTCGCGAGCCTCACCGGCATCGGATCCTCCGTCACGCTGTACCTGAAAGGCCTGAACGTGGCGCGCGCGGCACTCGCCGACGCGGCGAGAACCGGAAGCGAGTCCGTCGCGGCCCTGATGTCGGAGAGCTCGGAGCTCGACGGCTTCATCTCCCAGACGCTGGGTACGGGTTTCGCGGTCGAAGGCGGGCCCGCATGACCACCTGGGTCCCCGGCTCATGGGCCGAGGTGCTGTCAGGCACGCCGATCGCCGGCACCGTCGAGAAGATCAACGCGATCGGCGCGTTCGTCTACGACGTCTACCTCGACGCATGGTCCTATCAGGGCATGGTCCAGCAGGCCCAGCGCGAGATGGGCAGCCTGACCAGTGACGCGGTCGTCAAGATCGGCGCGAAGGTGACGGATGCCCTCGTCCCCGGATCCACGGCGCTGATGCAGTCCGCCGACACGGCGAAGCGCGCCTTCGACACCTACGCCTCCGAGGTCGATCGCATCCACCGCGATGCGATCTCGCTGCGCAACTCGGTCGACGACCGGCTCGCCTCCATCCGCGCCCAGGCCGCCGAGATCGAGACCATCTCCAACAGCATCCGCGTGAAGGTCTCGTACGCGTGGAACGCGGGCGCGCCGGGGCAGATGCCTGATCCGCGGCTCGGCTCCGCGGCAGACGACCTCACGGACGGGGAGCGCACGGCCGCCCTGCAGAATCTCCGGATGCTGTACGAGAACCAGTGGTTCCGGGCGGCGATGATCTGGCACTCCGACATCGACGAGGTGACCAGCGCGAAGACCAAGTGGACGAACCTCATCGAGGAGCGGAAGCAGGCCGAGCGGCAACTGACCCTTTCGCTCGACGAGACCGCGGTCGGACAGCTGATCACGCTCGCCTCCGGAAGCGGCCGCTCGCGGAAGAGCGCCATCGCGCTCGCTTTCTCGGGAGAGCTCTGGGGCAGCACCGAGGGCGCGCTGCAGCTGAACACCTCCCACCCGCTGCTGAAGAAGCTCATCGACTCGGAGTCGGGCGAGCACATCTGGGATGCCCCGCCCGACCCCGTGCAGGTCGCCGCCGCCTGGGCGAAGCTCACCGACGCGGAGCGCGAACGCCTCATCCAGGAGGTGCCGTGGGTGATCGGCAACCTCCCCGGCCTTCCCTACGGGGTGCGCGACCAGGCCAACCGGTTGGTGCTCGAGTACTACACGGTGCACCGCGACATGCTCGGCGTCGACAGTCAGACGGCCATCGACCAGCTGATGAAGATCGTCGCCGAGGGGGAGCGGACCGCCCCGCCGGTGCAGGTCGTAGCGCTCGACCTCAGCCGCGCCGTGCCCATGGTCGCCGTCGGCTACGGCGACCTCGACACCGCCGACAACCTCACCTGGCAGGTGCCGGGCATGGAGAGCGACGCGCACAACGCCCTGGAGACCTGGGACGAGGCGAGCCGCAACCTCTACCGGGAGCAGAGCTACCTGAGCGCGTTGAACGGCACCGGCAGCGTCGGCGTCATCTCGTTCCTGAGCTACGACACCCCCAACCTCGGCGATTCCATCGGCTGGTGGTCGGGAAGCGTGCTCTCGCCCGATCTGGCCCAGGGCGGCGCCCCTCGGCTCGCGGCAGAACTCGACGGCAGCTGGGCGACGCGCAACCAGGCGGATCCGGCGACAGGGCTTCCGACGGTCGACGATCCGCCGCGGATCTCCGTGCTGGCGCACTCCTACGGCACCACCGTGACGGCGAACGCGCTCACGATGGTGACGCACGCGGTCGACTCGTTCACGATGGCCGGTTCCGCGGGCCTCGACACCGAGACGGTGAAGTCGCTCGACCAGCTCAACGTGGCCGAGACCCGGCCCGGACAGAAGGCGATCTACGCGAGCCACGCCGACGGCGACGGGCTGGCTCCGGTCGGGCTGGTGCTCGGCGGACGGGCGAACCCGAACGCGAACCTGCAGTACGAGAACGCGCAGAACTACGAGGGATCCATCTACTACTCCTCCGACGGCGTGACGACCGCGGCGGGCGAGTACTTCGCACCCACCGACGGGCACAGCGTCATCGGGCAGAAGGACACCCAGTGGTATCAGGTCGATCGGCATGCCAAGCACGGCCTCGGCTTCGAGTCGGCCGAGGGCCAGGGATACTGGGACAAGGGCACCCAGTCGCTCAGAAACCTGGCGGCCACCTCGCTCGGCCTGGACCAGGAAGTGGTCGGAGGGCTGTATGTCGCGGCCGGATAGTGCGCCGACGCGACGCGAACCGAGAAGCGCATCGCGCCGCGGACGGGGAGGGGTCGTCATCGCCTCCCTGCTCGCGACGTTGATGCTGACGAGTTGCCAGGGAGTTCCAGTGGTGTCTGATCGAGAACCGGCGGGCGATGCGACGGTCGAAGAGCTGCGCGAGTGGGTCGGCGGAGAGGTCGATGCGGTGACCGAGCTCACCGGTCTCGATTCCCGCTGGAGGATGCTGCTCGAGCTCGAGCTGCGCTGGCCCGAGGACCGAGAGCGGATCTTCGACCGCTCGCACCTCCCGCGCTGCTCGACGCAGGGAGGCGGAACCAACCCGGCCGCGGTCGAGGTCGACCTGCTGAGCGACCCGCTGGAGGAGGATCCGGTCGCACTCGCCGGGAAGGTGCGCGACCACTGGGAAGACGCTGGATGGGACATCTCCCAGGTCGGACCCGGCTACTACCGCGCCGATCGGGCGGACGGCGCCCTGATGACCGTCGAAGGCGCGGAGGGGGCGGGCGGGAAGCTGCTCTCGCTCACCGTGCGATCCGCCTGCTCGAGCAATCCGTCCGTGGCTCACTGACACTTCGCGCGTCCGTCGGAGCCGGGTGACCGGAGCGGCGCGCGACCGACCGACGAAGGGCACCGATGAAACTGCGGTTGACGCTGGCGCAGACGGGCGGGGCAGGCGGCGCGGACGGCGAGGCGGGGGACGTCACGCTCTCGTGCGACGTCACCCAGACCGTGGCGGAGACCGCTCGCACGCTGATCCGCTCGGGCGCCGGCGCCGATCCGCAACTCCAGGCGCTCGCGGACGCGCGCTTCGCGCCGGTCACACTCGTCGGCAGGCCCACGGAGGGGGCGTCGTCGGTGATGCTCGATCCGGCGACGCCCATCGGAGCCTCGGGCCTGCAATCGGGATGGATCATCGAGCCGGTCGCCGAGTTCGGGCCCTGGCGCGACACCGAGCGGGTCATCGCCGTCGCGGGCTATGTCGAGGTACTCTCGGGGCGGCAGGCCGGGGTCTTCTTCAGCCTCGTGCCGGGGGCGAACTCCATCGGCCGCGATCGCAGCGCGCGCATCCATCTCGGCGACCCGAGCGTCTCGCGGCGCCACGCCTCGATCGAGATCCGGCAGGAGGTCGGGCAGGGGATCGTGCTGCACGACCTGGGATCCGCGAACGGCATCCTGGTCGACGGAAAGCGGACCTCGCAGCTGGCGATCGAGTATCCGCGGATCGTGCAGCTCGGCACCGTGGAGATCCGCATCACGCCCGGTCCGCCGCCGCAGAGCATCCCGCAGCTGACCCACCAGGTCATGCACACCCGCTCGCCGCGGGTCGGCCCGCGCTTCCCGCAGTCTGAACGGGAACTCCCGGCGCCCCCCGCGCCGCCGACGCCCGGCCGCGTGCCGATGCTCGCGATGCTGGCGCCCATGATGATGGGCGGCGTGCTGTTCCTCGTGACGCAATCGCCGATGAGCCTCATGATGGTGGCGTTCACCCCGCTCATGATGGTCGGCTCGTGGGTCGACGGCAGGCTCAGCGGGCGCCGGAAGCAGCGGGGAGACCTGCAGCGCTTCACCGAGACGCTGGAGACCGAGCGCGGCGAGCTGGCCGAGCTGCGCGGTCGCGAGATCGAGGTGCGCGCGGCCGAGACCCCCGCCTTCCCCGAGATCGCGGCAGCGATCGCCCACCGCGACGGCCTGCTCTGGACGCGCCGGCCCGAGCACCGCTCCTTTCTGGAGGTGCGCTTCGGCGAGGGGGTGCTGCCCAGCCGCACCCGGGTGAAGCTGCCCGCACGCGGCGAGGCGTCGGCCGAGCACTGGAAGGCGCTGTGCGAGATCGAGGAGGAGTTCCGCGAGGTCGCCCCCGTGCCCGTGCTGGAGCGCCTCGACCGCTGCGGTTCGATCGGCCTCGCCGGCGAGCCGTTCTGGGCGGAGGGCATGGCTCGCTCGCTCGTGCTGCAGCTCGCGGGCCTGCACTCGCCCGCGGAGCTCGCGCTCGCCGGCTTCGTGGGCCCCGGGGACGCCGAGGATTGGGAGTGGCTGAAGTGGCTCCCGCACATCGACTCCGTGACGAGCCCGATCCCGTGCTGGCCGCTCGCCGACGATCCGCCCTCCTCGACGCGGCTCATCACCGCCCTCGAGGGACTGCTCGAGACCCGCCGCGCGGCGATGGGCGCTCGGGCGGAGGTGCGCTCGCACCTCGACATCGGGGCGCGCAACGACGCCCACCAGGGCGAGGCCGTGACCGCGCTGCCGATCACGCCCGCCGTGGTGGTGCTCGTGCTCGACGACCAGCAGATCGAGGCCTCCCGGCTCATCGCCCTCGCGGAGCAGGGGCCCGACCTCGGCATCCACCTCATCTGGGTCGCGCGCGAGCGCGCATCCATTCCCGCCGCCTGCCGCACCTTCGCGGAGCTCGGGCACGCAGAGGGCAGCGTCAGCTTCGTGCGCAGCGGCGATCGCGTGCCGCTGCAGCGGCTCGAGAACGCCGAGACCCGGCTGGCGCTCGAGCTCGCCAGACGCCTCTCGCCGGTCGAAGACACGGGCGCGCGCGTGCTCGACGAGAGCGACCTGCCGAAGTCGGTGAATCTGCGCGAGCTGCACCCCGTCGATCTGCTGGGCGGATCGAGCGCGATCGCGCAGGCCTGGGCCAGATCCGGCACCCTCACCTCGCAGTGGGCGAAGGGGGCGGATCGCGAACCGGTCTCGCTCGCCGCCATCGTGGGCCAGGGGCCAGACGGGCCCTCCGTCATCGATCTGCGGGTGCACGGTCCGCACGCGCTCGTGGGCGGCACGACCGGCGCCGGCAAGTCGGAGTTCCTGCAGAGCTGGATCATGAGCATGGCGGCGAGCACGAGCCCCGACCGCCTGACGTTCCTGCTCGTCGACTACAAGGGCGGCGCCGCGTTCGCCGAGTGCACCGAGCTGCCGCACACCGTGGGCCTCGTCACCGATCTCAGCCCCCATCTCGTGCGGCGTGCGCTCACCTCCCTGCGCGCCGAGCTGCGGTACCGCGAGGAGCTGCTCGCCGAGCACGGGGCGAAGGACCTCATCACCATGGAGCGCCGCTCCGATCCGGCGGCGCCCCCGACGCTGCTCATCGTGATCGACGAGTTCGCGGCCCTCGCGAACGAGATCCCCGAGTTCGTCGACGGGGTCATCGACGTCGCGCAGCGCGGCCGCTCGCTCGGCCTGCACCTGATCATGGCGACCCAGCGCCCCGCGGGCGTCATCAAGGACAATCTGCGCGCGAACACGAATCTGCGCGTCGCACTGCGCATGGCCGACGAGGCCGACAGCAGCGACGTGATCGGGGTGAAGGACGCCGCGTTCTTCGGCGCGGAGACGCCGGGCCGGGGCGCCATCAAGGTGGGGCCGGGGCGGATCGCCCACTTCCAGACCGGTTACCTCGGTGGGCGGGCCTCCGCCTCGTCCGGCGCGTCGACCCGGCTCGAGGTTCGCCCTCTCGGCTTCACCGAGGGCCGGGCCTGGGACCTGCCGCCGGAGCGCGAGGAGCCCGCGGCGAAGCGATCCGCCCGCGACATCGAGGTGCTGCGCGACGGAATCGTCGCCGCGGCCGCGGCCGTCGGCGTGGCCGTGCCGCGCCGC
>CALMSE010000190.1 GCA_937872275.1 uncultured Leucobacter sp.
CGGCACCGTCGAGTCGACGATCACCGACGAGTCGGCGATCATCGGCGAGAAGATCCAGCTGCGTCGCGTCACGGTCGTCGAGGCGCCCCGCACCGCCGTCTACCTCCACCGCACCTCGAAGGATCTGCCCCCGCAGATCGGCGTGGTCGTGGGCTACGCGGGCGACGACGAGAAGGTCGCGACCAGCATCGCGCAGCACATCTCGTTCGCCGAGCCCGTGTACGTGAACCGCGACGAGGTGCCCCAGGCCGACGTCGACAAGGAGCGCGACATCGTCACCGAGATCTCGAAGAACGAGGGCAAGCCCGAGGCCGCCCTTCCGAAGATCATCGAGGGTCGTCTGAACGCGTTCTTCAAGCAGATCGTGCTGAACGAGCAGGAGCACGCGCTCGACGCCGACAAGCGTCCGGTGGCCAAGGTGGCCGAGGGCGCAGGCATCACCGTCACGGGCTTCGCCCGCGGCAAGGTCGGCGCCTAAGCGCTGAACGACGAGACCCGGGTCGCCAGTCGGCCCGGGTCTCGTGCTGCATCCGCGAGAGCGGATCGCGGCATCGACCCGACTAAGCTACATACAGCCGACGAGAACGACGAGGAGACCCGAGACCATGACCCAAGCCGCCAAGCGCCGAGTCCTGCTGAAGCTCTCGGGAGAGGCGTTCGGAGGCGGCACGCTCGGAGTGAACCCGGACGTCGTGAGTCAGATCGCCCGCGAGATCGCGGCGGCGATGGATGCGGCCGAGGTCGCCGTCGTGGTGGGCGGGGGCAACTTCTTCCGCGGCGCCGAGCTCTCGCAGCGGGGCATGGATCGGGCCCGCGCCGACTACATGGGCATGCTGGGCACGGTCATGAACGCGCTCGCGCTGCAGGACTTCCTCGAGCAGGCGGGCGTCGAGACCCGCGTGCAGTCGGCGATCACCATGACCCAGGTCGCCGAGACCTACATCCCGCTGCGCGCGATCCGCCACCTCGAGAAGGGCCGCGTCGTGATCTTCGGCGCGGGGGCCGGCCTGCCCTACTTCAGCACCGATACGGTCGCCGCCCAGCGCGCGCTCGAGATCCACGCCGACGAGGTGCTCGTGGCGAAGAACGGCGTCGACGGCGTCTACACCGCCGATCCGAAGAAGGATCCGGAGGCGACCCTGATCGACGAGATCGTCTACGGCGACGCTCTCGTGCGCGGTCTCAAGGTCGTCGACAGCACGGCCTTCAGCCTCTGCATGGACAACCGCATGCCCATGCGCGTCTTCGGCATGGAACCCGCAGGCAATGTGACCCGCGCCCTGCGCGGCGAACGCCTGGGCACCCTGGTGCACAGTTAGGGCGGCGCCCCGTCCGCCGCTAGTCTTGAGAGCACCGAAGCAGTGAGGAGCACACCGTGATCGACGAGGTTTTCGCCGACGTCAAGGACCGCATGACGAAGGCCGTCGAGGCCGCGAGAGAGGGCTTCGCCACGGTGCGCACCGGGCGCGCGAACCCCTCGCTGCTGCAGAACGTGCAGGTCGACTACTACGGCACTCCGACGCCGCTGCCGCAGCTCGCCTCGGTGGCGAACCAGGATGCGCGCAGCCTCATCATCACGCCCTACGACAAGGGAGCGATGAAGGAGATCGAGCAGGCGATCCGCGACATGCCGAACCTCGGTGCGAATCCGTCGAACGACGGCAACGTGATCCGTGTCACGCTGCCGGAGCTGACCGAGGAGCGCCGCAAGGAGTTCGTGAAGATCGTGAAGGCCCGTGCCGAGGACGGGCGGGTCGCGGTGCGCAACGTGCGCCGTCACGCCAAGGACGATCTCGAGTCGTTGAAGGGCGAGATCGGCGAGGACGAGATCGCCCGCGCCGAGAAGGAGCTCGAGGCCGTGACGAAGCAGTTCATCGATCAGATCGACGAGTCGCTGAAGCACAAAGAATCCGAACTCCTCGAGGTCTAGGGTCGAGGCGGTATGAACGGGCCCGATCGTCGCGACGAGATCCGAGCGCAGCTCGGCGAGGCGCGCGCCCAGTTCGAGGCGACGAGCGCCAAGATCGAGGCGAAGGCCGGGCGCAACCTGTTCCTCGCGATCTTCACGGGACTCCTGTTCGCGGGCGTCTTTGTCGCGAGCCTGTTCATCGTGAAGCAGGTGTACATACTGCTCGTGCTCGTGCTCATGGTGATCGCCCTGCTCGAGCTCGCGGCAGCGTTCCGGGCGGCCGGGCGTCGCGTTCCGCGGGTCGGCTCGGTGATCGGGGCGGTGCTGATCGCCGCCGGCGCGGCGTTCTGGGGCGCGCAGGGAATGCTGCTCGGGCTGTTCGCCGCCTTCCTGCTGCTCATCGTGTGGCGCCTCGTCGAGGGTCTCGTACCGCGCTGGGAGGTGCCGCCGAAGACGCTGATCCGGGATGTCGTCTCGGGGCTGTTCGCGCTCGTCTACGTTCCCTTCCTGGGCGCGTTCTCCATCCTGCTGGTGCAGGCGGATCGCGGCGAGTGGTGGGTGTTCGCGCTCGTGCTCGTCGTGGTCTCGGTCGACGTCGGCGCCTTCGCCGCGGGGGTGACCCTCGGCCGGCACAAGATGACGCCGCGCATCAGCCCGAACAAGACCTGGGAGGGCTTCGCGGGGGCCGCCGTGCTCGCTGTCGTCGCGGGCATCGCGATCTCGGTGTTCGCGCTCGACCAGCCGTGGTGGGTGGGGATCGTGCTGGGTCTCGTCGTGCTCGTCACCGCGACCGGGGGAGACCTCACCGAGTCGCTCATCAAACGGAACCTGGGCATCAAGGACATGAGCTCGTGGATCCCGGGGCACGGGGGCTTCCTCGACCGCCTCGACTCCCTGCTGCCCTCCGCGGTGGGCGCCTACGGCGTCGCGCTCGCACTCGGCGTCTTCTCCTGAGCCGGGCGCGGCGGAGCCTTCGATCAGCGGCGCAGTGCAGAATAGAGGGGTGAGTAGCGCCTTCCCCCTCGCCACCGGCAAGCAGCTCGGGTACCGGATCGACCAGGTCGACGCGTTCCTGGAGCGGGCGCGCATGAGCTACGAGCAGCAGAGCGGGTCGGCCGATCCCGTGACCTCCGCGGAGATCAGGGTCACCGCCTTCCCCCTCGCCCGCAAGGGATATGCGGCGCGCTTCGTCGACGCGGCGATGGACCGCCTCGAGGAGGTCTTCTACGAGCGCGAGCGGCGCTCGCGCATCGCGGAGCAGGGGGAGGATGCCTGGTGGGCCGACACGCAGCAGCTGCTCAGCGAGGTGCGGGGCAGGCTCGAGCGGGGGCGCGGCAAGCGCTTCCGGCGTCGGGGCTTCTTCGCGACCGGCTACCGGGTCTCGCAGGTGGATGCGTTCCTCGACCGCGTCACCGGGATGCTCGCAGGCAGGGAATCGCTCACGACCGCGCAGGTGCGGGGGGCGGTCTTCCACTCGCAGTGGCGCGGCTACGACGAGGATCAGGTCGACGCGCTGCTCGACGGGGTCATCGAGCTGATGCTGGCCGTTCGCTGAGCACGGTCTGGTCCATCCTGACGCGCTGAGATAGAATCGTTACATTGTGACTGTTTCGAGCGCTCCCGCACGCCGCCCGCTTTCGACCTGGGCGCGTTTCCGCGGCGTCCTCGCGGGGAGCGCCATCGTGCTCCTCGTGGGCGGCGCCGTGGTGGCCCCGTTCGCGGTGCCCCAGGCCACCGCGGATCAGGAGTTCTACGAGCGGATCCATCAGGAGTTCGTGCCCGATCCGGCCGATTTCGAGGCCTTCGAGCTCGACGTCGCGCCTCTCGAGAAGCTGCCCGACCCCGAGCCGGTGGTCGAGGAGGTGCCGGTCCAGGCGGTCCAGGTCGCAGCCGCCCCGCCGAAGTACGCGGGCGGCGGATCGCCGGCCGAATGGATGGCGGCCGCGGGCATCCCCGAAAGCGAATGGGGTTACGTCGACGCGATCATCAGTCGCGAGAGCGGCTGGAACCCGAATGCGACGAACCCGAGTTCCGGCGCCTGCGGTCTGGCGCAGGCCTATCCGTGCGGGAAGATCGCGGATCCCTACGATCCGGTGGCGAATCTCACCTGGGCGAACGCCTACGCGCAGAAGTACGGCGGCTGGGCGGGCGCCTTCGACTTCTGGCAGGCCAACCACTGGTGGTGAGAGGCAAGTCCCGCCGCCGAGCCCCGCGAACGGAGCCCCGTGACGTGACCCGCCTCGCCTACGGAGGCGCCCGCCGCACGGAGCGTCGAGGCTCGGAGTGGTTCGTGCGAGAGATCCCCGCCCACCGCGCCGAGAAGTCCTATCGCTGCCCGGGCTGCGGCACGGACGTGCCGCCGGGGCAGGCCCACCTCGTCGTCTGGAGCGCCGAGCACATCTTCGGGGACGAAGCCGCGCTGCGCGAGCGCCGCCACTGGCACGCGCACTGCTGGCGCATGCCCTGAGCCCGGCCGGGTTCGGGCCCGATTCAGAACAGCGTCGGGGGAGCCGCGGCGACCGGCGATCCGATCGCGATCCCGGAGGTGTCGGGCTCCGGCGCCCCCGCGATCCCGGGCCCGGTGTCGGGCTTTCTTCCGGCCTGGAACGCGACGGCGACGGCGCGCGCGCGATCGTCGGCGGCCTCGTTCAGCGGATGGCCGGCGTGCCCCTTCACCCATTCGAAGCGGACGTCGCGACCCTGCAGCGCCTCGTCGAGCTGTTCGAGCAGCTCCCGGTTCAGTACGGGCTTGCCGTCGGCCTTGCGCCAGCCGCGGCGCTTCCACCCGGGCATCCACTGGGTCACCGAGTTGATGACGTACTGGCTGTCGCAGAGGATCGCGAGCGGCTCGTCGAGGCCCGCCGTCGCCCGCAGCAGATCGAGCACCGCCATGAGCTCGCCCTGATTGTTGGTCGCCCGCGGCCAGCCGCCGGCGCGCCAGCGCTCGTCGTCGATGTACCAGGCCCATCCCGCCGGACCGGGGTTGCCGAGGGCCGATCCGTCCGCCGCCGCCGTGATGGTCATGGATCCACGGTGGTCTCGGACGGCGCCTCCGGCTGCAGCTCCATCGCGACGGTCTCGGTCGCGGTCTTCGCCGCGGTCTCGAGCTTCTGCGCGTTCGTGAGCACCTCGCCCAGGCTCTCGAAGTAGCGCGCGACGGCGACCCGCTCCACCTTGAGCTGGGCCATGCGATCCTCGGCCGCGGCGAGCACCTTCGCGGCGCGATCCTCGGCCGCCGTGAAGGTGACGTGGGCGCGCTGCTCGGCCTCCTGAACGACGGTCGCGGCCCGCTGCTCGGCCTCCGCGATCCGCGCGTTCGCCTCGGCGGTCGAGTCGACCGTGATGCGGCGGTACTCGTCGTGGGCGGCGGCGATCTGCGCCTGCAACTCGGCGAGCATGGCCTGAGCGGTCGCGATCTCCTCCTGCGAGGCCCGGGCCGACTCGGCGAGCCGTTCGGCGATCTCGCGGTCCAGCTGCTCGCGCTGCTCCGCCGAACTGCGGGTGAACTCCTCGCGTTCCCGTCGGGTGCGATCGGCGGTCTCGCGAGCCCGATCCTCCACGTCCGCGCGCAGCTCGGCCAGCGCCGTCTCCTCGCTCGCGCGGTGCTCGGCGAGCTCGGCGACGGTGTCGGCACGCAGCAGGTCGGTCTCCTCGGCCACCTCGGCGCGCTTCAGCGCGATCTCGAGCGCGAGCGTCTCCGCCGCCTCGGCGCGCTCGCGCTCCAGGCGTTCCGCGTGGGCCTCGGCGAGCGCAGCGAGGTGCCGCTCGTGCTCGTCGCGTTCGCGCGACAGATCGGCCTCGAGCTTGCTGCGGTCGCGGTCGAGCCGAAGCTCGAACTCCTCGCGGTCGAGCCCCAGCGTCGCGGCGGCCTCTTCGCGCTGCTGATCCAGGCGTGAGTCCTGCGCGCTCGCGAGGTTCGCGAGCAGCAGCCGGTGGTCGTCGAGCTCGGCGGCGAGGCGCTCGGCCTGCACTCGCCGCTCCTCCTCGAGCGTCGCGCGGTGCTCCTCGTCGGCGGTCGAGAGGCGGACCGCATGCGCTTCGAGCTCGTTCGCGATCCGCTGCTCGTGCTCGTCGCGCTCGCGGACGAGGCGCTCGGCGGCCGCCTCCGCCGCGTGCGCCTGCTCCTCGCGCTCCCGGGCCAGCGCGGTCTCGTGCTCCGCCCGTTCGCGCGCGATCAGCGCGGAGTGGTCCTCGAGTTCGCCCGCGATCCGCTGCTCGTGCTCGTCCCGCTCGCGGGCGAGCAGATCCTGCTGCTTCTGGCTGGCCCGGGCGAGTGCGGCCTCGTGCTCCTCGGCCTCCCTGGTGATGCGCTCGGCGTGCGCCGCGGACTCCCGCTCGATGCGAGCGGTGTGTTCGCCCCGCTCGCGAGCGATCGACTCGTCGTGCTCGGCGCGCTCCCGTGCGATCCGCGCCTCGTGCTCGCCGGTCTCCCGGGCGACGAGCTCGTCGTGCGCCGCGCGATCGCGTTCCACCGCGTCGCGGGCGTCGCCGATCGAGCGTTCGTGCTCCTCCCGCTCCCGCGCCAGGCGCGAGGCGTGCTCCTCGAGCTCACGGGTGATCCGGCCCGTGTGCTCCTCCTGCTCCCGGGCCAGCTGGGCGGCGTGCTCGGCGCGCTCCTGCTCCAGCGCGGCCTCGTGCTCGACCCGTTCCCTCGTCAGCGCGGCCTGGTGCTCTTCATCCGCCCGCGCGCGATCCGCGTCGAAGCGCTCGGCGGCGCGCTCGCGCTCGCGCAGCGCCAAGGAAGCGAGCGTCGCGAGCTCGGCTCGCTGCGCCTCGGCGGTGCGCTGCAGCTCCGCCTCGTGCTCCGCGCGCTGCAGGCCCAGACGCTCCTCGTGGCCCTGCTCGGCCGTCTCGAGGCGCAGCCGATGGGCGGCTCCCTCGAGGGCGATGGCCTCGTCGTGCTCGGCGCGCTCCTGCGCGATGCGGGCCCGGAGCGTCTCGATCTCCTCGGTGAGCGTACGGCGCAGATCGTTCATCTCGGCGGTGAGGGCGCGCTCGCGCTCCTCGAAGCGCGCGCGAAGCTCGGCCTCCTCGCGCTGGACGCGGGCCTCGTGCTCGGCCCGGGCGCGTTCGGCCTCGCTGGCCAGACGCGTGCGCTCGAGCGCCGCCTCCCGCTCGCTCTCCTCCTGCCGCTGCGCCAGCGCCGCGGCTGCGCGCTCGGTGCTGCTGCGCAACTCCTCGGCCTCGGCCCGGGCGTCGCCGGTCAGCCGTTCGGCCTCGGCCTCGGCCCGGGTGCGCAGCGCGCGCACCTCGGCGCGCGCGGTCTCCATGAGCAGGGTCGAGTCGCGCTCGGCGCTCGCGCTCGTGAGCCCCGCCTGGTGCTGCGAGTCCTGCAGCAGGCGCTTCGCCTCTGCGCTCGAGCGGCTGCTCAGCTCCTCGGACTCCGCGCGGGCCCGGCCGAGCACGGTCTCGGCCTGCTCCGTGGCGGAGGTGACGAGTTCGTCGGCCCGGGCCTGCGCCTGGGCGAGCAGGCGCTTCGTCTCGGCCTCGGTCTGGCGCCGCAGCTTCTCGGCGTCGGCGTCGGCCTGGGCGATGAGTCGCTGGGCGTGGTCCTCGGCGATCTTGAGGCTCTTCTCGACCCGCAGGCCGAGACCGCTGTATCCGGTCGCGCCGAGCTCGGAGATCTGGCCCTGCAGATCGGCGATCAGCGCGCGATGCTCCTCGCTCTCGGCGACGGAGCGGCGGTACGCGGTCTGCAACGACTCCACGTGGGCCTGCATCGTGCCGAGCTGCTGCGAGAGCGCCCCCACTCGTTCATCGACCTCGGCGCGGTGGTAGCCGCGCAGGACGACTGAGAATTTCGGGTCGGTATCGGTCACGGATCCTCCGGGTGACTGCGATCGGCCTCGGCGCGGCCGGTTGCCGGGCGTGCCCATCACGAGGCAATGATAGTCGACGCGCTCTCTTCCCCAACGATTCGGAGAAAGCTCGGGTAGCGTTATGTTCGACGTGTGCGCGCACTCCCGCGTCCTGCAGGAGCGCGCGCGTCGATGATCAAGACTTCCCAACGCATCTTTCAGGAGGGCCCGTGCGCTTTGCGATCGCGATCGCGGTACTCGTACTGTCGGGCATCGCCTTCATCCTCGGGATCGGGCAACGCACGTTCCTCGCGCCGCCCGCGGAGATCGCGCTCGGCTCGAGCGAGGGCATCTCCTCCGGCTACGCGGTCATCCCGGCTGCGGCCTTCGACGCCTCTGAGGGGGTTCCGAATGTCGCAGTCGACGCCGAGGAGGCCTTCGCGGCGGTCGGCTCCCAGCGCGATGTCGAGGCCTGGGTCGCGGCCTTCGACCACGCGGTGATCGGAGCGGAGACCAAGGCCAAGGCGCTCGAGCTGCGCGAGGTGCCGGGCGACGCGTCGGTGCTCGCCGGTGCGGAGGCGCAGGGCGATGCGGCCGCGGGTGACGCGACGGACGCCGCCGACGGCGACGCGGCGGATCCCGGCGCGAGCGGGAGCGCGGACGCAGAGGATCGGGAGGCCGGCTTCCTCGATCCCCGCGGCAGCGATCTCTGGCTCACGGAGTCGAGCGCCGGCAACGGCGAGCTGCGCTTCGCGGTCGAGCTCGACGACGACGAGGCGGTGCTGATCGCGACCTCCGCCTCGCAGGGACTGGGCGAGGGCGTCTCACTCGTCTGGACGCAGGACCGCAGCACCCCCTTCGCGGGTCCGCTGCTCGTGACCGGCGCGGTGCTCGCGGTGCTCGGCGGCGTGCTCTACCTGCTCGCCGTCGACCACGACCGCCGCGGCCTGGGCCCGCGCCGCGGCCGCAAGGGCCCGCTGCCCG
>CALMSE010000191.1 GCA_937872275.1 uncultured Leucobacter sp.
GCGCCCGGGCGCGGCACCTATGCGGCGGCGGCATCCGCCTGCGCCGCGGGGGCGGGCCTGTCGCCGGAACGCTCCCGGCTCGCCAGCGCGAGCCCCCAGAGCACGAAGCCGATGACCGGGGTGAAGATGTCGGTGTAGAGGATCAGCCCCGCGTTGTTCGGGGCGAGGTTTCCGGTGGTGATGATGTCGATGATGTGGGTGCCCGCCGCGCCCCACAGGAAGCAGGCCGGCCCGACGAGGGCGGCGAATTTGAGGCTGTAGGGCATGCGCCGGGGGAAGGCGAGGATGCCCACGATGCCGACGCCGATGCTCGCGAAGCCGACCTCGGCCTGGAAGCCGTTGTTCTCCCAGCCGATCGACGCGGCCGACATGTCGCCGAAGGCGGTGTGCATGATGCCGTTGAAGATGTAGGTGATGCCGATGGCGAAGAAGAGGAACCAGTTCAGCAGCGCGGCGTAGACGCCATGCTTGCCGGGGCGCTGCACCGCGATCACGATGAGGGCGACGACGATGCCGATGATCATGAAGGTCAGCGTGAAGTTCTTCAGGGCGAAGGCGATGATCCCGCCGATGGGGTCGGACACGGTGGCTCACTTTCTCGAGACGGCGGCGCCGTATTTGTGCAACAATGCTGTGAATAGCATATCTGCAATATTTACTCAGCTGCATGATTTGATGGGAGGTGCGATCATGCCGGACCCTGCGCCTCCTCCCTCGCGGCACACCCGTCGGAAGGCGCTGACGCGGGAGCGCATCATGGCCGCCGCGGATCGCCTCTTCGAGGAGCGGGGCTACCTCGAGACCTCGGTGGAGGACATCTCGGAGGCGGCCGATGTGGCCGTGCGCACGATCTACACGCACTTCCCCTCGAAAGCGGCGATCCTGCTCAACTACTTCGACGGCTGGCTCGATGCGCTCGTCGACGGCATCCTGGAGCGCCCGGTCGACGAGCCCATCGCCGAGGCGGTCGCCGCGTCGCTGCGCGCGATGACGGAGGCGGGCTGGGCGGATCGGTCCTACGGGAACGTGGCTGAGTCGCCGCCCTCGTCCCTCGGTCTCATCGCGGGTCCGCCGGAGGTGGCGGGCCACATGATGCACGCCTGGATGCGGGCTCAGGATCGCATCGCCGCGGACGCCGCGCTGCGCGGCGGCTTTCCGTCCGACTCCCTCGAGCCGCAGGCCAGGGCGACCGCCGTGTTCGCGGCGTGCATCGGGCCGATCCTCGCCGCCGACCTCTCCCGCCGCGGTGAGCCGTTGCCCGCGGACGCCACTGCGAACAGCCTGATTGTGGAGTTCGCCACCAGGCTGACGGGCGGAAATCTCTAGGGAGGAAGTGCATCGCACTTCCTCGAGATTTCCGCCGCGGCCACTGCCGCGGGTCTCTAGGGAGGAAGTGCATCGCACGTCCTCGAAGCAATGGGGCAGGAGTTGCGGGTGCAGGCCGGTCGCACCCGCAACTCCTGCCCTATTGCGGCCGCCGTCGATGCCCCCTGCTGCTTCTCGAGCGGACGATGACGCCCGCCCCGTCGCCGGGGCCTCCGGCCTGCGCTTGCACGCTTAATGCACTCTATGCAATAGTTCTATCAATGCAAGTAATGCAGCCACTGAATTCAAGGGAGTCGAAGTGTTGGCATCACAGGAATCGCCTCAGCGGGCGGTGCGGAGTCTCGGGCGATGGATCGGAGCGGTCTCGGCGGCGGCAGCGCTCGTGCTGGGCGCGGCCGGATGCTCGGCGGAGCTCGCCGCGCAGAGCTCCAAGTCCGCGGCGGAAGACGCCGACGCGGCGACGGGCATCGAGGAGCTGCGGCTCGACGTCGAGGCGGACGACGCGCTGTCGATGGAGAACCCGGGCGACGGAACCGCGAGTGACGGAACCCCGGGCGACGAGGCATCGGGCGACGGGGCCGCGCCCCAGGCGGCCTCGGGCAAGGAGGACACCCAGGCCCCGCGGATCCACATGACGATCGCCAGCGACCCGCAGCTCACGCTGCACAGCAAGCGGATCGTCGGGGCGCACAACTACGACGACAATCCCTCGTGGTGGTGCAGGGATCTCGCCGAGGCGAAGCGCACGGGGCGGCAGGACGTCTTCCTGAACCTCCCCGAGTACGTCTCGAGCGTGGCCCCCGTCGGCAAGTCGGAGAGCTGTATCGAGGGGAACCGCGAGGACCTCGAGATGGAGCTGACCTATCGCATCGCCGACGGCGAGTACCTGCTGCACGTCTATTCGACGGTTCCGAATTTCGGCTACAACAAGATCGAGTGCACGATCCTCGAGGCCGCGACGATGCAGCGCAGCGGGCGCTCGGACTACAGGTGCTCGGTCGCCTGGCTGCAGCAGGGCGACTGGTACAACCCGATGCCGAAGGTGCACCTGCAGAACAAGTAGGCCCCGCGATCGCCACGGGTGCCGGAGACCGCCCTTCGACGGCTTGAGGGGGAGCCGTCGAAGGGTCTTCGGCGTTCACCCGAGGTGCGGCGCGTCAGCGGGTGCTCAGAGCTCCCCGCCCGTGATGAGGGCGAGGATGTGCAGGCCCGCCCCGTCGACCTGCTCGATCGTGACGCTGCCCTCGCTGAGCTGGCGCCTGCGAGCCGCGGACATCGCGGCGATCCAGGAGGCGAAGATGGCGGTCGCGCGGGCCTGCGGCCCCTGGGATCCGGCCGGGAACCCGCCGCGCTCCCGCGCGTCGTCGGCGAGCACGGCCATCTCCCGCATCCAGCGCTGCAGGATGTGGCCCGCGATGTCGGGCGTGCCGGAGTCGAGGTGCTCGGCGATCGGGTGCACGCGGACCGCCTCGTTCTCGATCCGGTCGACCCAGCCCGCGGCGGCCATCGCGGAGAGCGCTTCGCGGACCGTGTCCACGACGGGCTCGTCGACGGGGCGGCGCCTGATCTCGACCGAGAACGCGTCGACCCAGCTGTCGAAGTAGGCGAGCATGATCGCGGCCTTCGAGGGGAAATGCGTGTAGATGGTGCGGACGGCGACGTCGGCGAGCTCGGAGATGTCCTCGATCGAGGTGTCGGCGTACCCGCGCCGGTCGAAGAGCTCCTCGGCGGCGGTCTGGATCCTGGCTCGCGTCGCGGCCTTCCGGCGGTCCTGACGCGTACCGGCGAGTTGGGGCTGTTCCCGCGCTGCCATGCCTCCACCCTAGGAGTCCGGGGTGAATCTGCATAATTGCAAAGCATGCAATTCTTGACGGGCGCGGATCGCGGCCGTCGCCGGGAGACCGCCTAGCGGCGCAGCAGGCCCATGGCGTCGTACACGCGCGCCAGTGTGCGATCCGCCGTCTCGTTCGCGCGATCCGCCGCCCGGGAGAGCAGGCGATCGAGCTCCGCCGGATCCGCCAGCAGCTCATCGGTGCGCTGCCGGATCGGTGCGAAGGTCTCCTCGACGACCTCTGCGAGCCCCTTCTTGAGGTCGCCGTAGCCGCGCCCATCGTACTCGCGCTCGATCGACTCGATCATGCGACCCGTCAGCACGGAGTAGATGGTCAGCAGGTTCGAGACGCCGGGCTTCGCCTCGCGATCGTAGCGGATCTCGCCGTCGGCGTCGGTGACCGCCCGCATGATCTTCTTCCTCGTCACGTTCGCGGGATCCAGCACCTTGATGAGCCCCGCCTCGCTCTCGGCCGACTTCGACATCTTCGCGGTCGGCTCCTGCAGGTCGTAGATCTTCGCGGTGCCCTTCTGGATCTGCGCCTCCGGCACCGTGAAGGTCTCGCCGAACCGGCTGTTGAAGCGCATCGCGAGGTCGCGGGTCAGCTCGACGTGCTGCCGCTGATCCTCGCCCACCGGCACGACGTCGGCCTGGTAGAGCAGGATGTCGGCGGCCATGAGCATCGGATAGGTGAAGAGCCCCACCGACGAGGCGTCGGCGCCGTGCCTCTGCGACTTGTCCTTGAACTGGGTCATGCGGCTCGCCTCGCCGAACCCCGTGATGGTGTTGAGCACCCAGGCCAGCTCGGTGTGCGCGGGCACCTGCGACTGCACGAACAGCGTCGACCGCTCCGGGTCGATGCCGGCCGCGATGTACTGCGCCGCGGTGCGGCGGGTGCGCTCGGCGAGTTCCGCCGGATCCTGCGACACCGTGATCGCGTGCAGGTTCACGACGCAGTAGAAGGCGTCGAAGCTGTCCTGCATGCGCACCCACTGGCTGAGGGCGCCGATGTAGTTGCCGAGCTGCAGCGAATCGCTCGAGGGCTGCATGCCCGAGAAGATGACGGGCTTGGTGTGGGTGTTCATGTGAGTCTTCCGGATCTTCTCCCGGACGGATTCGCTCGCGCGACTCCCGGAGATCGTGTCGGTTCGGTGGATCGTGGTCGGCCCCGTCCCTCGGCCGCGAGGGGCTTCGGCGGCGTCGTGGCGACGCGGTGCGTCGCCTGTCGTCGGGGGAGGGCCATCGGCGAAAGCGGGAGGTCAGCCCCGGTAGTCGACGACGACGGGCGCATGGTCCGACCATCGGGTGTCGTACGACGGGTACCGGTCGACGCGGTAGTCGGCGACGCGCTCGGCGAGCTGCGGGGTGACCACGTGGTAGTCGATCCGCCAGCCCGTGTCGTTGTCGAAGGCCTGGCCCCGGTTCGACCACCAGGTGTAGGGCCCGTCGACCTCGCCGGCGAAGCGGCGGCCCACGTCGACCCAGCCGAAGCCGGGCCCTTCTGAGCCGTCGACGCCCGCGACGATCTCGCCGCGCGGGCCGAAGAAGCGGTCGAAGTAGGCGCGCTCTCGGGGCAGGAAGCCGGAGCGCTTCACGTTGCCGCGCCAGTTCTTGATGTCGAACTCGCGGTGGCCGACGTTGAAGTCGCCGACGATCGCCACGAGATCGCGCTCGTCGGCCAGCTCGTTCATGCGCGCGCCCATCGCGTCGAGGAACGCCCACTTCGCCTCCTGACGCGGGGTGTCGACCTCGCCGGAGTGGGTGTAGTTGCTGACCACGGTGATCGGGGCGCCGCCCAGGTTGAAGTCGGCCTCGAGCCAGCGACCCGACGACTGGATGCTCTCCTGCGCGTCGAGCGGGCCCAGCCCGACGCGGTGCGCGGCGGCGGGCTCCCGGCTGATGATCGCGACTCCCGCGCGGCCCTTGATCTGGCAGGGGTCGTGCAGGATGTGCCAGCCGCCGTCGGCCGCCTCGCCCAGCAGCTCGAGCAGGTGCGAGTCGTCGGCGCGGACCTCCTGCATGGCGAGCACGTCGACGCCGCTGCGCTCGAGCCAGTCGCCCATGCCCTTGCGGTACGCGGCGCGGATGCCGTTCACGTTGACGGATGCGAGGCGCAGGGTTTCAGCCATGCGCTCCAGTCTACTTCGCCGTGGGTCGGGCGATCCCGCGCGTCGCTCTCGCGGGCGGTCCCGGCCGGTCCCCTTGCGGGATCGCACCGATCTGCGGAATCGCACCCGGTTCCCGACGCCTCTGGGTGCGATCCCGCAGATCGGTGCGATCCCGCAGGCGGGTAGGCTCGGGGCATGGCAGCGCAGGATCGCACGGCGGGCGGATCGCCCCGCGACCACGTCGTCGCGATCGACCAGGGGACCACGAGCACCCGGGTCATCGTCTTCGACCGCGAGGCGCGCCCCGTCGCCTCGGCCCAGCGAGAGCACCGGCAGATCTTCGAGCGGCCCGGCTGGGTCGGCCACGACGCCGGCGAGATCTGGCGCACCACCCGAGCGCTGCTCGCGGAGGCGCTGGGCACGGCGCGGCTGGGGGCGGATCGCATCGCCGGGGTCGGCATCACCAACCAGCGCGAGACGGCCGTGGTCTGGGACGCCGCCACGGGCGAACCCGTCGCCGACGCGATCGTGTGGCAGGACACGCGCACCCAGGGCATCGTCGACGCGCTCGCCGCCGAGACCGACCCCGCGACGGGCGAGCCCTTCGGCACGGAGCGCCTGCGAGGGGCCACCGGGCTGCCGCTCGCGAGCTACTTCTCGGCGGGCAAGGTGCGGTGGATCCTCGACGAGGTCCCAGGCGCCCGCGCGCGCGCCGAGCGCGGCGAGCTGAGGTTCGGCACGATCGACTCCTGGCTCGTCTACCACCTCACCGGAGGCGCTTCCCCGGGGGCTCCCGGGATCCACGTCACCGACGTCACCAATGCGAGCCGCACGCAGCTCTGCGATCTCGCCACCCTCGATTGGAGCGACGAGGCGCTCGAGGCCTTCGGCATCCCGCGGAGCATGCTCCCCCGCATCGTCCCGTCGTCCGGCGCGGTCGGGGAGGTGCGCGGCATCCCGGGGCTCGAGGGCGTGCCCATCGCCGGCATCCTCGGCGACCAGCAGGCGGCGACCTTCGGGCAGGCGGCCTTCGCGCCGGGGGATGCGAAGCACACCTACGGCACGGGCGGCTTCCTCATCGTGAACACCGGCGAGCGGCCCGTCTTCTCGCGCAACGGCCTGCTCACGACGGTCGCGTACCGGGTCGGCGACGAGGCGCCCGTCTACGCGCTCGAGGGCTCGGTGGCCGTGGCGGGGTCGCTGCATCACTGGCTGCGCGACAACCTCGGACTGATCCGCGACTCGACCGAGATCGAGGGGCTCGCCTCGAGCGTGCCCGACACGGGCGGCGCCTTCATCGTGCCGGCGTTCTCCGGCCTCTTCGCGCCCCGTTGGCAGCCCGACGCCCGCGGCGTCATCGTGGGGCTCACCCGTTTCGTCACGCGCGCCCACCTCGTGCGCGCCGCGAGCGAGGCCTGCGCCTATCAGACCGTCGAGGTCATCGACGCCGCGGCGGCCGACACGGGCATCGCGCTCGGCGAGCTGCGGGTCGACGGCGGCGGATCCGCCAGCGACATGATGATGCAGTTCCAGGCCGACCTGCTCGGCATCGACGTGGTGCGCCCGGAGAACCTCGAGACCACGGCGCTCGGCGCCGCCTTCGCCGCGGGGCTCGCGACCGGGGTGTGGGCGGATCGCGCCGAGCTCGCGGGGCTCGTGCGCGAAGGGCGCCGGTGGACGCCGCGCATGGCGGTCGCGGACCGCGAGCGGCGGCTGCGGCTGTGGAACCGGGCGGTCGAGCGGTCGCTCGACTGGGTGGACGACGACGTGCGGGCGCTGTAGGCGCCGCGCGCAGGCCGGAACGACCTCAGGAAAGGAAGAGTGATGATCCTCGCATTCTCCGTCGCGCCGAGCGGCGGCACCCGGGAGACCCCCGACGGCTCCGTCTCGGAGGCCGTCGCGCAGGCCGTGAAGGTCGTGCGCGAGTCGGGCCTGCCCCACCGGACGTCGTCGATGTTCACCGAGATCGAGGGGGAGTGGGACGAGGTCTTCGACGTCGTGAAGCGGGCGACCGAGGCCGTGCTGCCCTACGGCTCGCGGGTCTCGCTCGTGATGAAGGCCGACATCCGGCCGGGCTTCGAGGGCGAGATCGACGGCAAGCTCGAGCGTCTCGAAGCCGCGATCGACGCCGGCTGAGGCGGGGCCGGGCTGGGGCGAGGCCGGGGCGGATCCGCCCGCGGCGATCAGACCCGGTCCGCGACGCCGCCGCGCCGCGCCCGGAGCCGTTCGAGCACTCCCTGGCTCGCGACGATCCCGAGCACGACGATCGCGCCGCCCAGCGGCTCGTTCCAGTGCACGCCCTCGCCCAGGAAGAGGGCGCCGAACGCGACGCCGACGACGGGGGTGAGGTAGGTCACCGTGGACGCCCGCGCGGCGCCCCACGCGCGGATGATCGTGGTGAACCAGATGTAGGCGATGCCGCTGCCCAGGATGCCGAGCGCGAGCATCGAGAGCACGACCGGCGCCGAGAGGGCGATCGCGCCGCCGGCGATGACCGGGGCGGCGAGGAGCATGAGCACCGAGGCGACGCTCAGCTGCATCGCGGCGATCGTGATGGAGTCGCTGGAGGCGCCGGCGAGGAAGCGCCGCATGTAGAGGCCGCCGAAGCCGTAGCAGGCGGTGGCCCCGAGGCAGGCGAGGACGCCCGGCAGGGAGACCGTGTCGCCGGTGCTCCAGAGCCGCCAGGGGCCGACCAGAACGACGACGCCGAGGATTCCGATGACGAGCCCGAGCCGCTGGGTGCCGGACAGCCGATCCGCGGGCATGATGAGCGGTGTCAGCAGCAGCGTCATGATGGGCGTGGTCGCGTTGACGATGCTCGCCACCGTGCTCGGCACGCTCGTCTCGGCCCAGGCGAAGAGGGTGAACGGGATGGCGCAGAGCGTGGCGGAGACCACGATCATGTGCAGCCAGAGCCTGCGCTCGCGCGGCCACTTGCGGCGCGTGGCCAGCATGATCGCCACGAGCGTCAGCGCGCCGAGCAGGATCCGCGTCAGGGCGACCTGCCCGGGCGAGAGCCCCTCGAGCCCGAGCTTCATGAAGAGGAAGCTCGATCCCCACACGAGCGAGAGCGCGAAGAAGGAGATCGCCGCTCCCGGGGCCTTGCGCGCGGTTGTCATGAGGCCTAGATTAGGGATCGCCGGAGCATGAGACAAACAGATGTTATTCATGACGGCATGAGGAGTATCGATGGCTCTCACGATTCAGCAGCTCCGCGCGCTCATCGCGGTCGTCGACCGCGGATCCTTCACCTCCGCCGCGCACGAGCTCGGGGTCAGCCAATCCGCCGTCTCGCACGCGATCGCCGGCCTGGAGCGAGAGCTCGGCGGTGCGCTCGTCCTCCGCGAGACCCCGCCGGCCCCCACGCCCCTCGGCAACCGGGTGCTCGACCACGCGCGCGCGGCGACCGCCGCCGTCGGCG
>CALMSE010000192.1 GCA_937872275.1 uncultured Leucobacter sp.
CATGGACGGCGGGTGGACCGCGCGATGATCACGCACAAGTACCGCACCCTCGACGTGCCCGTCGCCGGCGGGTCGATGCGCGTCGGGGTCTGGGACCCGATCGAGGTGCCCGAGGGAGGGCCGGTGCCCTCGGTGCTGGCGGTGCACGGCATCACCTCCTCCCATCTGGTCTGGCCGCTGCTGGCGTCCGAGTTGCCGGCGACTCGGGTGATCGCCCCCGATCTGCGCGGGCGAGGATCGAGCCGCGCGCTTGCGGGGCCGGCCGGGCTGCGCGCCCACGCCGCTGATCTCGTGGCCGTGCTCGACGCGCTGGGCGTCGAGGCTCTGCCGGTGATCGGCCACTCCATGGGCGGCTTCGTCGCGGTGGTGCTCGCGCATCTGGCGCCGGAGCGGGGGTCCCGGCTGGTGCTGCTCGACGGCGGGCTGCCGCTCGACGCGCCGTCGGGCCTCTCGGCTGACGATCTCGTCGCTGCGATCCTCGGCCCCACCGCGGAGCGGCTCTCGATGCGCTTCGCCTCGGTCGCGGCCTATTTCGACTTCTGGCGCGATCACCCGGCCTTCGCGGGGCACTGGAGCCCCGAGCTCGAGACCTACCTGGCGTACGACCTCGTCCCCGCGGGCGATGAGCTGCGACCCGCCACGAGCCTCGCGACGGTCACCGAGGACACGATCGACATGAACTCGGGATCCGCCCTCACCGATGCGCTCGCAGCGCTGGACGCGTGGGATCGGCCGGTGCTCTTCGTCTCGGTGCCGAGGGGCCTGCGCGACGAGACGCCGGGGCTCTATCCGCCCGAGCACCTCGGCCGGATGCTCGCCGCCCACCCCTCGGTGCGCCATGCGCGTCTCGACGACCTCAACCACTACACGGTCGTGCTCGCCGCCCGGGGCGCCGCCGCGCTCGGGCCGGTGCTGCGGGGGGAACTGGAGGCGTAGCCCCGGCCCCGCTCCGTGCCCCGTGCGCTCCTCGTTCGGGGGCGAGGAAGAGCGCGGGCGAATACGGAAGATCCCGTTCTTTCGTATCCGCCCGCGCTTGTCGTCGTCTCTCGAGGAAGGTCAGGGGAGGGGAAGCGCAGCGCGAGACGGGAAAGGGGCGGCAGCGGGCATCCCGGGCGCGCCGGTAGAGCGCACTATTACCCATATTGTGCATACTCCATTACAAATGTATTATTAACTCAGTTTTGCTGAGTCGGAGTAGATGGAGAAGAACCAGTGGGCGCACGTCGCGGTGAAGAATACATCGCAGGTCTCGACGACGACCGCGAGGTATGGCTCGGCGATGAGCGCATCAGGGTGATCGAGCACCCGATCCTCGCGGGCTCCGTGGCCGGCATGGCCGCCTACTTCGACTACCAGTGGGAGCATCAGGACGACTGCCTCATGCCGAGCCCCGACACCGGCGAACTGATCAGCGTGGCGCATCTCAAGCCGAAGAACGCCGACGACCTCGCGCGACGGCACCGCGCCTTCGATCGCTTCGCTCGCTACTCCTACGGCATGCTCGGGCGCACGCCCGATTACGTGAACGTCGTGCTCGCCGGCCACGCCGCGCGCGTCGACCTCTGGCAGAAGACCGATCCGGTGTACTACGAACGTCTCGTCGCCTACCAGCGCCACGTCGCCGAGAACGACCTCGCCCTCACCCACACGATCGCGCACGCGGCCATCGACAAGGGCATCGGCGAGCTCGACGGCATGAACGCCGATCTCACCCTGCGGGCCGTGGAGCGCACCGAGGAGGGCATGATCGTGCGCGGTGCGAAGATGCTCGCCACGCTCGGCCCGCTCTCGGACGAACTGTACGTCTACCCGGCCACGCCGATCCGCCCCGGGTACGAGCAGTACGCCATCTCCTTCGCCATCCCGGTGGCGACGAAGGGGGTCGTGGTGGTCTGCCGCGACCACTACGGGGTCGACCAGCCCATCGAGGACCGCCCCTTCTCGGCGCGCTTCGACGAGCAGGATTCGGTCGTCATCTTCGACGACGTCTTCGTGCCCTGGGATCGCGTCTTCATCGACGGAGACCTCGACATGTACAACTCCATCAACGCGGGCACCGCGATCGGCTCGACCCAGCAGCAGACCGCGATCCGCTCTGCCGTGAAGCTCGAATTCGCCTACGATCTGCTCAGCGAGATCGCCAGGGCGACCGGCGTCGCAGACCGCGCCGACGTCGCGGCCCAGTTGGGCGAGATCCATGGCTATCTGGTTCTCACGAATGCCGTGATCCATTCGGCCACCGAGCGCGCCTCGGACTGGGGCGGCGGCGCCTTCTTCCTGCACGACGACCTCGGGGTGCTGCGCACCATGATGCCCGAGTGGATGATCCGGGTGAACGAGTTGATCAAGGCGCTCGGCTCGCACAATCTGCTGGCCACCCCCTCGCTCGCCGCCTTCGACAATCCGCGTCTCGGACCGCTCATCGAGAAGTACCTGCCGGGTGCCGAAGGGATCAGCGCCCGCGACCGCGCGCGCATCTTCCGCACCGCCTGGGACTTCGCGGGCTCCTCGCTCGGCGCGCGCATCGACCTGTACGAGCGCTTCTACCTCGGTAGCATCGGGCGGGCCCGCGGGCTCGAACACCGCAAGGCGCAGCAGCGCGGCGAGTTCGGCACGGTCGCCTCCTTCTGGCGCCAGTCGGGCATCGACACCGATCGGCCGTGACGACAGGTGCAGCGAGGGATCCGCTCGTGAACGTCTCAGAGACCCCGGGGCTCACCGATCGGGTGGCCGACCATCTCGCCGCCGCCGACTTCGCCGCGCTGAGCGGGGCAGATGTCGCCCGCGCCAAGCAGCGCCTGCTCGATTCCATCGGCAACATCGCCGCCGGGGCGCAGGCCGCCGGAAGCGCCGAGGTGCTCGGTCTCGTGCGGCGCTGGGGTGGAGCGGCAGAGGCGACGCCGCTCACCGCCGCCGAGCGAGTGCCGGCGCTGCACGCGGCGTTCGCAAACGCCGTGCTGATGCGCTCGTACGACTTCGAGGCGATCGGCGCCGACAGCCCGGGGGGTGCCCAGATCCCCTCGCACATCACGGGCACGACGGTCTCAGTCGCGCTCGCCGTCGCCGAGGCCCGGAGGCGCAGCGGCCGCGAGATGCTGACGGCGCTCGTCTACGGCGATGACCTGGCCGCGCGACTCGGCCATGCCACCGGCTTCGACGTCTACGGCGGCGGCGACAACACCGGCACGATCAACGCGCTGGGAGCCACCGCCACCGCCGGGCTGCTGCTCGGTCTCGACCAACGGCAGCTGCGCGACGCCCTCGGCCTCGCGGTCAACCAGCTGGGCGGCACCATCGCGAACGTCTTCGACAAAGTGCTGGCGTTCAAGCTGCCCATCGCGCTCTCGGCGCGCAACGCCGTCTTCTCGGCCGAGCTCGCGGCGACAGGGTTCAGCGGACCGGAAGACGCTCTGGGCGGTCCGTTCGGCTACCTGCGGCGCTACGGGAAGGATTCCGACCCGGCGAAGGTCACCGATCGTCTCGGCCTCGACTTCTACGCCGACGCCGTCATCAAGCCCTGGCCCTCGTGCCGCGCCTCGCACCCGACGCTCGACGGGGTGCTGCGCATCGTCTCCGAGCACGACATCGCAGCCGACGACGTGGAGCGTGTGCTGCTGCACGTCACCCCGCGCACCAAGGCCGGCTTCGTGGGACAGCCCTTCGCCGTGGGCGACTCGCCCGAGGTCTCCGGCGCCTTCAGCATCCTCTTCACCGCGGCCACCGCGCTGCTCGACCGCACGCTCGAGCTGCGGCACATGGGCGAGCCGCACATGAGCGATCCGCGCCTCGCCGAGATGATGAGCCGCGTCGAGCTGGTCGACTCCCTGCCGCCCGACGAGATCTTGACCGCCGAGGTCGAGCTGCGCACCCGCGACGGCGAGCACTACCGGGTGAGAGTCGACCACCCGCTGGGCGATCTGCACGTCAACCCGCTCGGCGACGAACGCGTCGAGGCGAAGTTCCGCTCGAACATCGAGTGGGGCGGGCTGCCCGAGGATCGCGCGGATCGCCTCATCGAGTTGATCGACGGCTTCGAGGCGCTCGACGACGTGAGCGAGATCGCCCGCCTCCTGGCCTGAGCGGGTCCGGGGGAGGCCGGCCCCGAGGCGCCGCCTCAGGCGCGGTCGCGCAGCCCCGAGGCGATGTAGCGCTCGAAATCGTCGCGGCCATCGCTCGCGAGCGTCTCGCTCACCTCGGCGGCGGCCTGCTTCGCAGCGGCGACCCACTCTCGGATGTGCGCCCTCGTGGCCGCCTCCGGCAGGTCGCCGACACGGATCACGATGCCGCTCGGGGTCTCGGGCGCTGCCGTGGAGTCGAATACCGGCACCACGATCGACGCGACCCGCCCGCTCTCGTCCTCGCCCGGTAGTTCGGCCCTGAAGAACTCGGCCGACGCGGCGAACGCCCCGCGAACGGCGCGATCCCGGGCCGGGGTGAGCTGTCCGAGGGCGTACTCGTGCAGCGCCTCGTTCAGCGCGGCGTAGCCCTCCTCGCGTCCCTCGGGCACCACTGAGGCCGCGAAGCCGCTGCGCCGCACCCGAGCGAGCCGCTCCCGATACCCGTCGACCACCGCGGCGTCCTGCGGGAAGATGCGCGCGAGCCAGCGCTCGGCGTAGCTCTCGCTCCAGGCGACGGCGGCCTCGCCCAGCGGAGGGACGAGCGGGATGCGAACGCCCAGGCGCTCGCTCACCGCGGTGCTGCCGCCGTAGGCGCTCGCGCCGATGGTCTGGTCATGGTCGTTCACCAGCACCAGCGCCGACGCGGAGCATCCCAGCCGATCCGCGAGGCGACCGAGCTGCGGCCTGGCGCGCTCGGCGACGCGGACGGCGGAGATGAGGTCGGCGTCGACGTAGGCCGCGAGCCCGGCCGAGGAGAAGCCGCCGTAGCCGCCCTGGAAGAAGAGCAGCGGCGTCACCGGGCGGGTGATCTCGATGTCGTGCACCGAGCAGAGCACGATGAGGTGGTCGCCCGCCTCGACCTCCCGGTCGCGGCGGCAGTGGATCTGCGCCACCGAGCCCGCAAGCTGCGGTGCGCCGTATCGGGAGGGCTCCCACTCGATGCGGTCGAACTTGTCGGGATCGCGCTGCGAGAGCGTACGGCACAGCCCCTGCTGGTCGTGCGCGAGCACGTTGATGCAGAAGCTCTCGGCCTCGCGCAGCTGGGCGTAGGTCTGCGACTCCCTCGTCGGCATGAACGCCACCAGCGGCGGGTCGAGCGACACCGAGCTGAAGGTGCCCACCACCATGCCGAGCGGCTCGCCCTCGGCGCCCGTGCCGGTCACGGCCACCACGCCGGTAGGGTAGTGGCCGAGCACGTCGCGGAAGAGCCGCTGGTCGATCTCTGCTGCTGCGGTCTCGCTCATTCGCTGTCTCCTCACCGTGTGCGGACGCGGCGCGTCATGCGATCGCGCTTTCTCCTGATTATACATTATTTAACTGAGATTGCATTGCGAAACGCCCCGGGTCGTGCGACGACGACCCGGGGCGCGCGGTGCTCTGCCGGCGGCTACTTCAGCAACTCGTAGTCGTCGCGATCCACGGTCTCGGTGATGCGCCAGTACTCGGTGATGGGGAAGGGCCACACCTGCGACACGCGGCCCGTACTGTTCTGATACCAGGTGCGCACGTAGGGCTGGCCCCATGCCATGCGATAGTTCTCCGCATCCACCCACGCGACATGGGCGTCCAGCGCCTCCTGCGTGAGATCGAGCGCCGTCGCGCCCTCGTCGAGCAGGAGCTTGACGGCCTTGATGGTGTACTCGACGGCGCGCTCGATCATGAAGAAGAGGCCGCCGGCCACCACGCCTCCGGTGTTCGGGCCGAGCAGCATGAAGAGGTTGGGGAAGCCGGGCACGGTGATGCCGGCGAAGCCCTTCGCGTCGCCGCCCCAGTAGTCGTGGATCTCCACACCGCCGCGACCCACGATCTCGATCGGGTCGAGGTAGTCCGAGGGGCGGAACCCGGTGGCGTAGATCACGGCGTCGAGCTCGATCTCCGTGCCGTCCTTCGTGATGACGCCCGTCTCGGTGAAGCGGTCGATCTCGCTCGATACGAGGTCGGTCTGCGGCCGGGTCAGCGCGTACGACCAGACCCCGTTGTCGCGCAGCATGCGCTTCGCGCCCGGCGGGTAGTGCGGGGTCATCCGCTCCACCATCTCGGGTCGATCCCGCAACTGCTCGGCGAGCCGCGCGATGATCTCCTCGCGCACCTTCTGGTTGGTGGCCGACACGCTGAGCGGCGCCCCCTCCCATCCCTCCTCGGCGGTGACGGTGTGGATGCGGCCGTCGATGCCCAGCAGGGTGACCCAGAGTCGGAACCACTGCCCGTAGTACGGTACCTTGCGCACGAGCCAGCGGAAGGCCTCGGTCGTCTCGTCGTGGTAGGTGGGCGCCGGCAGCATCCACGGGGCGCTGCGCTGGAAGACGTGCATCTCCGAGACCTCGTCGACGAGCGCCGGGACGATCTGATAGGCGCTCGCGCCGGTGCCGACCACGGCGACGCGCTTGCCGCGGAGGTCGACCGAGTGGTCCCACTCCTGCGAGTGCATCTGGGCGCCCGCGAACTTCTCCCGGTCGGGGAAGTCGGGGATGTGGGGGTGGTCGAGCTGGCCGACGGCGGTGACGATGGCGTTGAACTCGCGGGTGCGCTCGCCGCCGGACTCGTCGCGCGTGGTCGCCGACCAGGTGCCCGAGTCCTCGTTCCACACGGCTCGGGTGAGTGCGGTGCGGAACTCCACGACGTCCTGCACTCCGGCGAGCTCGGCCACGCTCTGCAGGTAGTCGCGCACCTCGTGCCCCTCCGCGAACTGATGCGGCCAGTCGGGTCGCTGCGCGAAGCTGTAGCTGTAGCCGTAGGTCGGGGTGTCGAGCCGCACGCCCGGGTAGTGGTTCTTCCACCAGGTACCGCTGACCCGGTGGCTGGCCTCGATGATGGTGAAGGGGATCCCCGCCTGGCTCAGGCGGTGGGCCGCTGCGATGCCGGAGAGCCCGGCTCCGACGATCAGCACTCGGAAGTCGCGGCCCGCTGCGGCCTCCGGGAATGACCATGCGGGAGCGGCGCCCTTGCTCGGCGCGAGGTCGAGTTCGTGGGTGAGCAGGCCGAGCCACTCGGGACTGTCGTTGCCGTTGGAGAGGTAGACCAGCAGCTCCCGCACCTGCTCCTCGGACAGTCGGCCCACGCGGGTGAGCCTCTCGTCGCGAATGCGCTGCAAGCCGGCCAGAGCGACGGCCCTCGCCTTCCGCTGCGCCTCCTCGCTCATACCGGTGTGCGGCAGGCCGATGGTGTCGACCGGGATGAGCGGGGGCCTGAGATCCTCGTCGAGGATCGAGGTATCGCCGGTGACGGCGGCGACCGCCACGAGCAGCGAAGGCAGATCCGCCTTCGCCACGATCTCCTCGAGAGCGTCGTCGTCCTCGGTGATGGCCTCGTACTCGTCTCTCCAGTAGAGGTCGTCGAATGCGATCCGACCGTCGGGGGCCGCTGGATCGTTGCTCTGGGTTGACATGACTTGCGTCTCCTTCGGTGGGCGGGCTACTGGGCCGCGATGGCCTCGGCGGCGGGGAAGATGCCGTGCGATCGGAACGCCGTGAAATCATAGGTGGCCCAGCGCGTGGCCCACTTGGGGTCGTCCTGGCTCCAGACGATCGGGGGGCGCTCGTCGTCGAAGATGAGCTCCATGTCGGTGTAGAGCTCGACGACCGCGCCGGTGGGCTCGACGTAGTACACGGCGATGTTGTGACCCGCCCCGTGGCGCACCGGGCCCATGAGCAGCTCGCCGCCGGCCTCGAAGAGGCGGTCGCCGGCCTTGCCCAGCTCGGCGATGCTCTGCATCTGCCACGCGTGGTGGTGCATCCAACCGCGCCCCTTGATGAGCGCCACCCCGTGGTGCTCGGGGTTGCAGCGAAGGAAGTAGGCGAAGTCGTCGCCGATCACGTCGGAGACCCTGAACTCGAGCACGCGGAGGAAGAAGTCGAGCATCGCCTGCAGGTTCTGGGGGTGAAGGTTCACGTGCCCGAAGCGGTCGGGGCCGAAGCTGACGGGCACGAGTTCCACCGGCTGCATGCCGACGTAGATCTCGAAGATGAAGTTCTCGGGGCCGACGAACGAGAAGCCGTCGGCGACGCCGGGGTGCAGGGGGGTCTGGCTGAGGAAGCGGAGGCCTTCCGCCGCCACCCGGCGCCGCACGGTGTCGAGCGCTGCGGTGTCGCGCGCGACGAGGCCGATGTGCCCGAGCGCGTCGACGGGCGAGTCGAGGTAGACCAGTTCGTGATGCGCTCTTGCCCGGGAGCCGAGGAAGACGGCGTTGCCGCTGCGGCCGGTCTCGACCAGGCCGAGGATATCGCGCGAGTGCGCGAGGGAGCGCTCCATGTCGCCGGCCTGCAGGGCCACGTATCCGATCTCGCTGATCACACCGGTGCTCATGCCCGCTCCTTCGTCGTCGAACGCAGAGCCGAGCGGGCTCGTCAGGGGTGCGCGCTCGGACGAAAGCCAGAATAGTGCATAATTTCAAAATCCTGTACTTTTCGCAGGAGTTTGTCCTTCATGCACTGCAAGAGCAGGCGCGAGGATCGAAGGGTCGTGAGGATTCGACGCGCGGGTGGCGTCCGGGGCGGGGCCGGATATCAGGCCGTGCCGTGGCGCTCGGCCTCGGGGATGAGTCCGCGCTTGAAGATGATGCGCATCGTCGCCGTGTAGTGCTCGCGCAGCAGTCTTCCGGCGAGCTTCGCATCCCGTGCGGTCACGGCGTCGAGGATCGCGCGGTGCTCCGCCTCGATGTTCCGGGTCTCGGCCTCGTCCGAGGGGATGGCCCAGCGCCGGTAGAGCGAGGTGGAGTCGGAGAGCATGGAGGCCAGGTCGATCAGCACCGGCACCTCGCAGGCCTCGATGAGCTTCGCGTGGAAGGCCGCGTGCGAGAGCATCCACGCCTCGTTGACCTGGTGCGGATCGTCCGGCCGATAGCGCGGCGTGCGCTCCATGGTGTGGTGCGCCGCGTGCACCTCCGACTCCCATTGCAGATCGCCGCGATCGATGGCGAGTCCGATGCCGAACTCCTCGGCCAGGCAGCGCAGCTCGTTGAAGTCGGCGAGCTCCGACAGTGAGAGTTCCGGCACGAAGAAGCCGCGGTTGGGTTTGAGTTCGACGAGGCGGTCGCCGGTGAGGCGGGTCAGGGCCTCCCGCACGACTGTGCTGCTGGTGTCGTAGCGCTCGGAGAGCCCGAGCAGGAGCAGCTTCTCGCCGGGTGCCCAGCACCCCGCGAGGATGTCGGTGCGCAACTGATCGCGCACCTGCGTACTGATCGTCTCAGCTTCCCCTCGTCTCGCCATAAGTACACAATAACGGGAGTCAGGGAAAGAGGTATGATTATGTATTAAAATTGACTAATGCACAATTTATGATTAGCCTGGAGTCGCCCGGCGCACTCGCTTCGCACTCGCAGCGCGGCCCGGCCGACAGAGGCGTTGAGAGGGAATGACATGCGCTACGCAAGCTACAGGGGCACGTCCGGAAGCACGTGGGGAGCCGAGCTCGACGGGACGCTCTACGATCTCGGCCCGAGCGGCCTGAACCTCTCGGCCAGCCTCAAGCAGGCGATCGTCACGGGTGCTCTCGACCCCGCGCCCTCGCTCGACGGAGCCCCCGCGCAGGAGGTCGCGGACACCGTCTTCGAGACCCTCATCGCCGATCCCGGCAAGGTGGTCTGCGCCGGGGTCAACTACCGGACGCACCAGACCGAGACCGGCCGTGCCGACGTGCCGCACCCCACCATCTTCATCCGCTGGGCCGACACGCTCGCCCCGGCCGGCGCCGACCTCACGCTGCCTGCCGAGTCGAGCATGTACGACTACGAGGGCGAGGTCGCGCTGGTGATCTCGAAGCCCGCCGATCACGTCGCCCGGGCCGAGGCCTTCGACTACGTCGCGGGCTACGCGCTCTTCAACGATCTCTCGGCGCGGGACTGGCAGCGCCACACCGGCCAGTGGTCGCCCGGCAAGAACTTCCCCGAGAGCGGCGCCTTCGGGCCCTACTTCGTGCCGGCCGCCGACATCGACGACCTGGACGAGATGGTGCTCGAGACCCGCATCAACGGCGAGGTGAGGCAGCACGCCAGCCTCGCCGACCTGCTCTTCGACATCCCCACCCTCATCGAGTACACCACGTCCTTCACGCGGCTCGCCGCCGGCGACGTGATCGTCACCGGCACCCCGGGCGGCGTGGGCCTCTTCATGGACCCGCCCACCTTCCTGGCACGGGGCGACGTGATGGAGGTCGAGGCCACCGGCCTCGGCGTGCTGAGGAACGCCCTCGTCTGATCCGCCCGAAAGGGCCCGGCAGGGGCGGCGGCCCCGAGGCAGCCACGGGCTGCCTCCACTGAGAGGAGCGCGCTGCGGTGAAAGGCGGAGGAATGAACGGTCGGATCATCGTCGTGGGAGCGGGGCCGGTCGGGTTGACCCACGCACTGCTCCTGGCGGACGCCGGCGTGCCGGTCACCGTGCTCGAGCGGGCGACCGCGCCGGGAGACCTGCCGCGCGCCATCAGCATCGTCGACGAGACATTCCGCACGATGGAACTCCTCGGCATTGCCGACGAGCTGAAGGCCGAGTCGCTGACCGATACCGGCAGCCGCTACTTCGGCCGCGACGACCGCCTGCTCGCCGCGGCGAAACCCGTGCCCTCCCGCATCGGGCACCCCGCCAAGACGCAGTTCGACCAGCCGGTGATGGAGGAGCTGCTGTTCGAGCGGGCGCTCGCCCACCCCGGCGTCGACTTCCGGCTCGGCTGCACCGTCACCGATGTCTCGCAGGACCGCGACGGTGTGAGCGTCGGCTACACGGACGTCGAAGGTCGCGACGATCGCGTCGAGGGGTCCTGGTTGGTGGGTGCCGACGGCGGGCGCAGCTTCGTGCGGGACGCGCTGGGGGTGAAGCTCGTCGGCACCACCCAGACCCAGCGCTGGATCGTGATCGACCTGCTGAACGAGCGACGGTCGTACGAGAAGTACGCCGACTTCCACTGCGATGGCAAGCGTCCCTATGTGCTGGTGCCGGGCATCAAGGGCAGGCTGCGCATCGAGTACATGCTCTTCGATCATGAAGACCCCGACGAGATGACCGCCCCCGAGAAGATCCGCGAACTGGTGCGCCCGCTGCGAGATCCCCTCGACCCGGCCGACGTGCGCCGAGCCACCGTGTACGTGGCGCATCAGCGCGTCGCCGAGCACTACCGCGCGGGTCGCGCCTTCCTCGTCGGCGATGCGGCCCACCTGATGCCTCCGTTCGCAGGGCAGGGCCTCAACGCCGGCATCCGCGACGCCCACAACCTCGCGTGGAAGCTGGTCGAGGCCGCGCGGGGTGGCGCGAGCGAGCGCCTGCTCGACAGCTATGAGCTCGAGCGCCGCACGCACGGGGCCAAGATGGTGAAGGTCTCCCGCCGCATCGGCGCGGTCGTGATGGCCACGGGCGGCTTCAAGACGCGCCTGCGCGACGCGATCGTGCGCGTGGTGAGCATCCTTCCGCCGGTCTACGGCTTCCTGGCCAACATGCGCTTCATCACCCCGCCCGACTACCGCGACGGGGTCGCCGTCGCGCCCGCCGCCGGGCTCGACAGATCCCTGGCCGAACGCGTCGGCCGCGCGCTCAGCCAGCCGCGGGTGAGCGACGCCTCGGGCGGAACAGCCGGACTCGACGCCCACCTCGGCGGCGACTGGGCGCTCATCGCGGTCGGTGCGCCCGCGGACTGCTTCGAGCGGATCGACCCCTACTGGGGGCGGATCGGGGCCCGCCTGCTTCGATTGCTGCCGCGCGGTGCCTCGATCTCCGCCGCGCCCGCGTCCGTGTCCGTGCCGGCTGAACCGGTCGAACTGATCGACGAGGAGGGGACTATCGCGCAGCCGGATGCTGGACCATACTTGATGGCGGTGCGCCCGGACAAGTACGTGGCCGCGGTGTTCCGGCCCTCCGAGGAAGCGACGGCGGTCGCCGGGCTGCGCGTCTTCATCGACGATCGAGAGCGCAGCGGCGAGGCCGGTTGAGCTCTCGGCGCGGATGCGCCGAGAGCGAGGAAGGACCTGAGATGACCGAGTTCCGTGCGATCGAGGTGCGGACGCCCGCGGGTTCCGTCATGGGCGAGGCGCGCGGCGGCATCGTCGATTTCCGCGGCGTACGCTACGGCGACCGCGTGCGCGCCGGCGACCGCTTCTCGGAGCTCGCGGAGCCGCGTACGGCGCAGTCCGAGGGCGCCGCCTTCCCGCAGCGTCCCGGCGCGCTCGACGCTCTGCTGGGCGATGCACTCGGGGAGCTGCCGCGGAGCGACGACGCCTTCGTGCTGCGCATCCAGGCTCCCGAGGGCGCCGAGGCGCTGCCGGTGCTCGTGTTCATCCCCGGCGGCGGCTTCCTCTCGGGCGCGGCGCACGCGCGCTGGTTCGAGGGGTCGCCCCTCGTGACCGAGGGGCCGCTCGTGCTCGTCACCGTGAACTACCGCTGCGGCGCTCTGGGTCACCTGGGGCCGGAGGGTTCCCTCGGAGAGGCGAACCGGGGCCTGCGCGACCTCAAGCGGGCGCTGCGCTGGATCGGCGCGAACATCGCCGCATTCGGCGGCGATCCCGGCCGGATCACCCTCGCCGGCGACTCCGCCGGCGCGTGGTACGCGCAGGTGCTGAGCGTCGCTCCCGACATGGCGGGCCTCTTCTCGCGGACGGCGTTCGTCAGCTTCCCCTTCGAGCCGCCCCTCGACGCGCAGGGCTACGCGGTGCGCCGTGCGGCCGCCCTCGACTCCGCGGAGCCGCGCGGCGCCGGGTTCGCGGAGCTCGGCACCGAGCAACTGCTCGACGCCCAGCTCGCCGTGGCGCGGGCCTTCGCGGGCCGGGGCATGGCGCTCATGCCAGCTGCCGACGGCGTGGAGATCTCCGCCGACATCGCCGACCTCGGGGCCCGGGCCCTCGACGCCCACGTCGACGCCTTCGCGCTCATCACCACGTCGGAGGAGGCAGCGGGGTTCCTCCGCTCCGTCCCGGACGAGGCGTTCCCGTGGCCCGCGGTCGAGGGGTACCTCGCGGCCCGCTTCGAGAACCCGACGGCTGCGGCCGAGGTGCTCGAGGCGAAGCGCCCGGACGCCACTCCCAAGGAGCGCATGATCGACGCCATGACCCTGTTCCAGTTCCGCAGCGCGGCGCTCGAGATCGTCGCAGCCGCGAGCCGGGCCGGGAAACGCAGCTGGCTCGCCGAGCTGCGGCTGCAGAGCCCGCTCGACCACGCCTATTCACCCCACTGCTTCATCCTTCCGTTCCTCTTCGGCAACCGGGAGCGCTGGCACGACGCGCCCATGCTCGAGGGGATCGAAGCCACCGCCTTCGCCCGCACCAGCGCGGGCCTGCGCGAGTGGCTCCTCGGCTTCGTGCGCGGCGGCGCCCCGGAGCTCGGCGGCCTGCCGCTGCCGGCCTTCGACGCGGCGGCTCCCCTGTCGCTCGAGTTCGACGGGGAGGGAGCGCGGCTCGAGGCCCCCGCCGAATGGGGACTGGAGCCGCGCCGTGCCCCGAGGGCCGGGGGCGCCTGATGGGCGACCGGCACGGCGCCGCGCCCGATCCGCGCGTGCGGTTCGTCCTGCCGCCGCGCGAGCAGCTGTCCGAGGAGCAGGCCGAGCTCGTCGAGCGCATCGCCGGCGGGCCGCGGGCGCAGCAGGCCGGGGTCGTGCCCCTCACCGACGGCGACGGCCGGCTGAGCGGGGTCTTCTCGCTCATGCCCATCGCCCCTGCTGTGGGCGATCGCGTACAGGCGGTGGGAGCCGCGCTGCGCTTCGAGACGCGGCTCGCGCCCCTGACCCGCGAACTCGCGATCCTGACCGTGGCCGTCGACCGCGCGAGCGACTTCGAGTGGTTCGCGCACGAGCGCGCCGCGCTCGAGGCCGGCGCGACGCCCGAGCAGCTCGACGCCGTTCGGCGCGGCGCGACGCCCGAG
>CALMSE010000193.1 GCA_937872275.1 uncultured Leucobacter sp.
CGCCGGCGGAGTCGGCCCCGGCGCCCGGGCCGAGGGGCAGGATCGGCGCCCCGCCCCCGAGGGCGTCGGCGAGGGCCGCCAGCAGCCAGGCCCGGTCGTCGACCGGCACGATGCGCAACCCGGAACTCACCGTTTCAGCGTATCGCGCGACGCCTAGAATGGAGGGGTGAGCAACATCTCCCGCCTCTCCAAGAAGATCGCAGCCATCTCCGAGTCCGCGACGCTGAAGGTCGACTCCAAGGCCAAGGCCCTGCAGGCCGAGGGCCGCCCCGTCATCAGCTTCGCCGCGGGCGAGCCCGACTTCCCCACCCCGCCGCACATCGTCGACGCGGCCCGCGCCGCCCTCGACGACCCGAAGAACTTCCGCTACACGGCGGCGATCGGCCTGCCCGAACTCCGCGAGGCGATCGCTGCGAAGACCGCGCGCGATTCCGGCTGGGCCGTTCCCGCCTCGCAGATCGTCGTGACGAACGGCGGCAAGCAGGCCGTCTACCAGGCCTTCCAGGTGCTGCTCGATCCGGGCGACGAGGTCATCGTGCCGGCGCCGTACTGGGTCACCTACCCCGAGGCGATCCGCCTCGCCGACGGCGTGCCGGTCGAGGTGTTCGCGGGGGCGGATCAGGGCTACAAGGTGACCGTGGAGCAGCTCGAGGCGGCCCGCACCGACCGCACCAAGGTGCTGCTGTTCGTCTCGCCGTCGAACCCGACGGGCGCGGTCTACTCTCCGGATGAGACGAAGGCGATCGGCGAGTGGGCCGAGGCCAACGGGCTGTGGATCATCTCCGACGAGATCTACCAGAACCTGACCTATGACGGCGTGCGCGCGGTCTCGATCGTCGAGGCCGTGCCCGCGCTGCAGGATCGCGCGATCCTCGTGAACGGCGTCGCCAAGACCTACGCGATGACGGGCTGGCGCCTCGGCTGGCTGCTCGGCCCCGCCGACGTCATGAAGGGCGCCGCCGATCTGCAGTCGCACCTCTGCTCGAACGTCAACAACATCGCCCAGCGCGCCGCGATCGCGGCACTGGACGGCCCGCAGGCCGCCGCCGAGGAGATGCGCGCCGCCTTCGACCGCCGCCGCGGCCTCATCGTCGCGGAGCTGAGCCGGGTTCCGGGCTTCGTCTGCCCGACCCCGGAGGGCGCGTTCTACGCGTACGTCGACGCGAACGGGGCGCTCGGCAAGACCTACCGCGGCGTCACGCCGACCAGCACGCTCGAGCTCGCCGATCTGCTGCTCGACGAGGCGGGGGTCGCCGCAGTGCCCGGCGAGGGCTTCGGGCGGAGCGGCTACCTGCGCTTCAGCTACGCGCTGGGAGACGAGTCGATCGTCGAAGGCATCCGCCGGGTCCAGGCGCTGCTCTCTGAAGCGCAGTGACGGACGGCGGGGGGAACGGCGGCTCGGCACTGCGAGCCGCGCAGCGAATGGAGACTGTCGATGACTGAGCGATTCGCGCGCGAGCGCGTGAGACACGAGCTGCGCCGCCGCGCCCTGAGCGTGCTGCGCATCGCCGAGGCCGCACCGGGCATGGTGCGCATCACCCTCGGCGGCGCAGATCTCGAGGGCTTCGATGCCCCCGGCCCGGCCGACCACGTGAAGGTGTTCCTGCCGGCCGGCGACGGCGAGACGGTCATGCGCGACTACACGCCACGCGCGTTCCGCCCCGCCGCAGAGGGCGGCCCCGAGCTCGACCTCGACTTCGTGGTGCACGGGCATCAGGGGGCGCCGGGCGGCCCGGCCGCCGCCTGGGCGTCGAGCGCCCGGCCGGGAGACGGCATCGAGATCGGCGGGCCC
>CALMSE010000194.1 GCA_937872275.1 uncultured Leucobacter sp.
AGCGCGTGCGCCGGAGCGCCCTCGAGCGGCACGAGGTTCGGCACGCCGACGGCCACCGCCCCCGAGGCGTGCGCCGAGCGCAGCCCGGTCGGCGAGTCCTCGATCGCGAGACAGCGCTCGATCGGCACCCCGATCGCCGCGGCGCCGCGCAGGTAGGGATCCGGATGCGGCTTCGCGTGCGCGACCTCGTCTCCCGCGACGACGGCCGCGAAGACGCCATCGGGCAGCAGCGCCACGACCTGTTCGGCGAGCGAGCGCACCGACATCGTCACGACCGCGCACGGGATCCCGGAATCCCGCAGCGAGAGCAGCAGCTCGCGGGCGCCCGGTCGCCACTGCGGCTCGCCCTCCCCGAGCCCGTTCGCGACGTGCGCGACCCACTCGGCCACGATGTCGTCGGCGCTCATCCGCACGCCCAGGGCCCGGAAGCGCTCGGCGGCGTCCCAGAGCCCGATCCCGACGAGCCGGTCCTGCGTCTCGGGAGTCAGCTCGATGCCGAAGCGTGCGAGCATGGCGCGCTCGGCCTCGAGCCAGAGGGGCTCGCTGTCGATGAGGGTGCCGTCCATGTCCCAGAGAACGCCGGCGAGTCCGATCCGATCCACCCCACCAGCCTAGGGCGCGTCGGAGAAGTCCGGGCGCGCCCGGGTGGCGCGCCGGGCGCCACTATCCTGGAGTCATGAACGATGCGACGGGAACCGAGCCGCACCCGCGGGTGCTCATCGCTGCGTTCGAGGGCTGGAGCGACGCCGGGGCGGCGACGACGACCGTGCTGCAGCATCTGGGCGAGCTGATCGACGCCGAGGTGCTGCACTCGATCGGCGCCGACGGCTTCGTCGACTACCAGGTGCACCGTCCGAAGATCAGCTTCGAGGAGGACGGTCGACGCGTGCTCGACTGGCCGGAGACCCGCCTCTACGGCCGGGTCGAGCGTCCCGGCGAGACCGCCGACCCCGAGGAGGAGACGATCCGCCGCATCGACGGCAGTCGTGTCGCCGATCTCTTCCTGCTGGCGGGGGTCGAGCCCGCGCGCGACTGGGCGGCCTTCGCCGACGAGGTCGTCGACCTGGTCGACGCGTGGGAGATCGACACCGTGATCCTGCTCGGCTCGCTCTATTCCGACGCCCCGCACTCGCGCCCCATCATCATCTCGCTCTCGAGCGAAGACGCCGCCCTGCGCTCGGGCACGGGCGCCACCCGGAGCGACTACGAGGGACCGGTCGGCATCACGACGGTGCTCGAGCTCGCGCTCATCGAACTCGAGGTGCCCGTGCTGACGCTCTGGGCGCAGGTGCCCCACTACGTGCACAGCGCGCCCTCGCCCAAGGCGACCCTCGCCATGCTCGACAAGCTCGAAGAGCTGCTCGACGTCGTCATCCCCCGCGGCGAACTGCTCGCGGCGGCCAACGAGTGGGAGGCGAACATCGACCGCATCGCCGCTTCCGACGAGGACATGGCCAGGTACATCCGCGCGCTCGAGGACGCCCGGGATGCGACCTCGGCGCCGGAGGCCACCGGGGACGCGATCGCCTACGAGTTCGAGAAGTTCTTGAACGTCGACGTCGACACCGACACCGACCCCGATGAGGACGAGGAGCCGAAGTAGCCGACCGCGGCCGCCTACGAGGAGACCGGGTCCAGTTCGACGCCGAGCAGCGCCATGACGGCGTCGGCGAGGAGCGCCGAATCGTCGACGCCCCGGTCGAGGGCCGCGTCGAGCGTCGCGAGCATCACCGGCGTGTCGAGGTCGTTCGCGAGCGCCTGCCGCAGCTGCCGCAGAATCGCGGAGGAGCTTGCGGGATCCGCCGAGTCGCGCGCGATCCCCTCCCGCCACGCGCGCAGCCGGCGCGTCGCGACGTCGAGATCGCCGTCGAACCACTCCCACTCCTGCCGGTAGTGGTGAGCCAGTATCCCGAGCCTGATCGCCGAGGGATCGGCTCCGCCGTTCAGCAGCTTCGACACGAGCACGAGATTGCCGCGCGACTTCGACATCTTGTGGCCCTCGTAGGAGATGAGGCCCACGTGGCAGTAGGCGTGGGCCAGCGGGGTGCCCGAGAGCGCGGTGGCGTGCGCGGCCGTGAACTCGTGGTGGGGGAAGATGAGATCCGCCCCGCCGCCCTGCACGGTGAAGGCCGAACCCAGCGCCTCGGCCGCGATGACCGCGCACTCGATGTGCCAGCCGGGCCTGCCGAGCCCGAGCACGGTGCCCCAGCTCGGCTCGCCGTCGCGCGCGGCGCGCCACAGCAGCGGATCGAGCGGGTCGCGCTTGCCCTCGCGCGCCGGGTCTCCCCCGCGCTCGGCGCTCAGCAGCTCCATCAGCCCACGATCGTAGGGCGCGACGTCGCCGAGACGCCACTGCGTCTCGGTCTCGGCCCCACGGGTGTCGAAGTACAGGTCGTCGCCGGCGCCCGGCGCCTGGTCGCCGGTGGGCACCGGGTAGGCGAGGCCGCGCGCGCGGAGGCGCTGCACCGCTTCGGCGATGCGGTCGATCCGCTCGGTGACCGCGACGTAGTCGGCCGGCGGGATCATGCCCAGCCGGTGCATATCGCTGCGGAAGAGCGCGATCTGCTCGTCGGCGAGGGTGCGCCAGTCGACGCCGGTCGCGTTCGCCCGTTCGAGCAGCGGATCATCGATGTCGGTGATGTTCTGCGCGTACCGCACCTCGATGCCGGCGTCGATCCAGGCGCGCTGCATGATGTCGAAGGCGAGGTAGGTGGCGGCATGGCCCAGATGGGTCGCGTCGTAGGGGGTGACCCCGCAGACGTAGAGCGTCGCGCGCTCGTCTTCGATGGGCGGATGCTCGAGCCGGCCCGTCGCGGTGTTGAAGAGCCGCGGGGCCTGGCCCCGGCCGGGCAGCTCGGGCAGGCGGGGCGGGGTCCAGGTTCTCACAGCGCCCTCCCGATCGCGGTCGACGTCGCCGCCTGCGCGACGGTCACTCCCCCGTCGGCGCTCAGCACCCCGGTCGCCAGCAGCACGATGATGACGATGCCGAGCAGCACCCGGTACACGACGAACGGCATGAAGCTCCCCCTCGAGATGTAGCGCATGAACAGACCGATGACCACGAGGGCCACGGCGAAGGCGACGACGGTCGCGACGACGGTGTAACCCATCGGGGTCACCTCCGGCGCGCGCAACGCCTTCACGAGCTGGTAGAAGCCCGACCCGAGGACAGCCGGGATCGCGAGCAGGAACGAGTAGCGCGCCGCGGCCTCCCGTCGGTACCCCATGAGCAGGCCCGCGGTGATCGTGCCGCCGGAGCGGGACACGCCGGGCACGAGGGCGAGCGCCTGGGCGAGGCCGAAGATCACGGCATGCTTCCAACCCAGCCGATCGAGCGTGAGCGCGCGCCTGCCGAGACGATCGGCCAGGCCGAGCAGCAGGCCGAAGACGATGAGCATCACCGCGACGATCCAGAGCGAGCGGAACGTGGTCTCGATCTGGTCTTGGAAGAGCAGGCCGAGCACGACGATCGGGATCGTGCCGAGGATGATCCACCACCCCATGAGCGCGTCCGGATCGCGTCGCGGCACGGAGCCCGCGAGCGAGCGGAACCAGCGGCCGACGATGCGCACGATGTCGCGCCAGAAGAAGACGATGACCGCGGCCTCGGTGCCGATCTGGGTGATCGCGGTGAAGGCGGCACCCGCGTCACCGGCCCCCATGAGCTCGCTCGCGACCCGCAGGTGAGCGCTCGACGAGATCGGCAGGAACTCGGTGAGTCCCTGGATGAGCCCGAGCACGATCGCCTCGAACAAGCCCATGCGATTCCTCCGTCTTCCCCGGCCCCCGGAAGCAGGCCAGCGTCAAGACTAGCGGGTCAGTAGCTGCGCAGCAGATCCACGAGCACGCGATGGCCGAAGTCGAGCGCGTCGAGGGGCACCCGCTCGTCGACGCCGTGGAACATGCCGGGGAAATCGAGGTCCGCGGGGAGCCTGAGCGGGGCGAAGCCGTAGCCGGTGATGCCGAGACGGGCGAGCGCCTTGTTGTCGGTGCCGCCGGACAGCAGGTACGGCAGCACCCGCGCCTCCGGGTCGTGGCGCCCGAGGCAGGCCACCATCGCGTCCACGAGTTCTCCCGCGAAGGGCGCCTCGAGCCCGATGTCGCTGTGCACCGTCTCGATCTCGATGTCGTCGCCCACGATGCGCCGGATCTCGGCGAGGATGCCCGGCTGATCGGCCGGCAGCGTCCGCACGTCGACCAGCGCCTCAGCCGTCTCGGGGATGACGTTGTGCTTGTAACCGGCGCTCAGCACCGTCGGATTCGTGGTCGTGCGCAGGCTCGCCTGGATGAACCCTCCCGCGGGACCGATGCTGAGCACGACCTGCTCCGGGTCGAGCTGCTGCGGCGCCTGCCCGAGGATCGCGGCGATCTCGTCGACCAGCTCGCGGGTCGTGTCGCAGAGCGCGACGGGCCACTCGTGGCGGCCGAGCGCGGCGATCGCCTCGGCGAGACGGGTCACCGCGTTGTCGTGCCAGACCCGCGAGCCGTGCGCGGCCGTGCCCCGGGCGCGCAGGCGGATCCAGTCCATCGCCTTCTCCCCCGTCTGCACGAGGTAGGCGCGGGTGCCTCCCAGTTCGATCGAATAGCCGCCCACCTCGCTGATCGCCGTGCCGGCGCCGGCGAAGAGCTCGGGGTGGCGGTCGACGAGATAGTGGGAGCCGTAGATGCCGCCGTTCTCCTCGTCGGCGAAGAAGGCGAGGATCACGTCGCGCCTCGGCCTCTCGCCCCCGCGCCGCAGCTCCGCGATGGCGGTGAGGATCATGGCGTCCATGTCCTTCATGTCGACCGCGCCGCGGCCCCAGAGCATGCCGTCGCGGATCACGCCCGCGAACGGGTCGACGCTCCAGCTCTCGGCATCGGCCGGCACGACGTCGAGATGGCCGTGCAGTACGAGCGCGGGCAGCCCCGGATCCGCCCCCGCGACCCGCGCGACGACGCTCGTGCGACCCGGCGCCGCGTCGACGAGAACCGGGTCGAGGCCCAGCCCGCGCAGATAGCCGGCGACGTACTCGGCGGCCTCCGTCTCGGGGTTCGCATCGCCGTTCCCGCGGTTCGAGGTGTCGAAGCGGATCAGGTCGCGCGCGATGCGCGCGGTCTCGGAGAGCTCGGGCTCGGCATCGGTGATCTGGGCGTCGCTCATGCCTCCAGCGTATCCAGCCCCGTCGACGTCTTCACCCTCGGTTTCGATTCGTTTCCGAGGGAGATCCGTGCTAGGTTGTTCTCTGTTCGCCGGAAGGAACCGGCGGGCCGTTCGCGCGGGTGGCGGAATTGGCAGACGCGCTAGCTTGAGGTGCTAGTGCCCGTA
>CALMSE010000195.1 GCA_937872275.1 uncultured Leucobacter sp.
CGACTCAACGGCCGCCTGAAGCGCCTCGAGACCCGCGACAAGCTGTCCTGGCTGTACATCCGGAAACTCATCGACCATGCCTACAAGCACGCACCCGACGTGCCCCTGCCCGAGCCGCCTGACGGATGGCTCGAAGACTGAAGGAGACCCCATGGCTCATGCCGCCCCTGATGAGATCACCCCGAACACGGTGATCAAGAGCCCCGCCACCCGCTGGCGAATCGGCGTCGCGCTCTACGCGCTATCGCTCGCAGCGGGCCTCGCCGCGCTCGTGTTCGCGTTCTTCCCCGAGCTCGCCGCCGGCACGGATATCCCTGCCCGTGCGATCGGTCTCGCGAATGGTGTCGTGTCGCTGTTGTCTGGCGGCTTCGGCGTCATCGTGACCCTGCCGAACGTACCGAGGCCCTGACCCCCTCACAAACGCGCCCCGCGCCCTCCATCACGGAGTGGCGTGGGGCGCCTTTCGTGTTGGTGGATGATGTTCCGAGAGCATGCGGGAGTCGCGGTGGCCCGCCTGTCATCGCACGCTTCGAACAGATCTGCCCTTCCTGGGGTAGCCTCGAATCTATGGACCAAGACCATTGGGGCCAGGAATCCATGGATTCCCCGATCTTCGAGCACCTCCTCGACCTCTGGCTCGACCTCTACCCGGAATCGATGCCGACGATCGAGTTGATCACGCAATGATGGCGGTACTGCACGCGAAGATGGAGCGAGCATGAGCACGGGCGCACATAGCGATGTCCAGATCGACACCGGGCACCTGAGAGTCACTCGTTGGGAAATCGAGCCGGGCGGCATCATTCCCATGCACCGCCACGAGCACGAGTATGTTGTTGTCCCTCTCGTGGATGCGGTCATGCACGTGAGGACCGCGGCGGGCGATGAGGTGACTGCACCGATCGCTACCGGGCAGAGCTACACGCGTGAGGCGGGAGCAGAGCACGAGATCGAGAATCGATCAACGGGGCGCATAGTCTTCATTGAAGTGGAGCGCATAGCGTAACGTCGCTCCTTTCGGCGGCCCGAGACTCTATTCGTTGTCTCTGATCACACGCAGTCGCAATGCCCGCAGCGACTCCACCCGCGCCTGTAGCTCCACATGGCCGGGGGCCCGTTCGAGTTCGGTGACGGCGGCGTGCAGGTTGTCCTCGATGGCGGAGAGGGCGAGCATCTGTAGGCGTGCGTCCATCCTTCGAGGCTATCCGGTTGCGGGTGCGGAGCGTACTCTGGTCGCATGTGCGGCAGGGTGATCGTGAAGTGGGACGAGATGATTCCGGCGGCTACGGATTCGGAGCTTGCGGAGTGGGTGCTGGGCGTGCCGGAGGGTGCGGTGTCGTCGTGGAATGTGAAGCCCACGCAGCAGATCCCGGTTGCGTTGACCTCGGCGAAGGACGGGCAGAAGCGTCTCGAGACGGCGTACTGGTCGTTGGTGCCGCCATGGGCGAAGGAACTGAAGCTGAAGTACCCGACGTTCAACGCACGCTCCGAGGGACTCAGTGAGAAGGCCACGTTCAAGGGGCCGCTGAAGAAGCAGCGCTGCGTGATCCCCGTCACCGGGTTCTACGAGTGGACCGGCCCCAAGGACAAGAGGATCCCGCACGCGATCTTCGGACCCGCGCCCATCCTCCCAATGGCCGGCCTCTACTCATGGTGGCGTGACCCTGCCGCCCCCGAAGGGGAGGGGTGGGTGCTCACCGCGACGATCCTCACCCGCGCCTCCGCCGGCATCATGCAGCCCATCCACGACAGGATGCCAGTCTTCATGGCGGACGAGTTGCTGCACGACTGGCTCGACCCCGAAACCCCAGGGGATCAGCTCCTCGTCGACGCGGTGTCGGAGGCGTCCGTGCCGATCGCTTCCGAGCTACACGAGTACGCGGTGAAGCCGTTGCGCGGTGATGGCCCGGAGCTTATCGACCCCGCCTAGAGTTCATCCTCGTAGTATTTGCGTTTCCGCCGCGGAGTGGTCGTGGCCTTGAGGTAGAGCCTCACGAGGGCTTGTTTCTTGATCAGGTACGCGTGAGGTTCGATCTCCCCGCGTTCCTTCTGCTCTTCGAGTTCCTGGATCGACTCGGCCGTGTACTCCGCATCGAAGAGCCCGCCTGCACGGTTCAGCTCGGAATCGTCCCAGATCTTCACGCGCGCCCCTCCCGCCCAGGAGGTTCGATCCGGTCGACGGCGTTCGCCCACACCCACCCGGACACGACCCGGCCGTCAGGCATGGTCGCCTCTACCCGGACCGTGCGCGCCGTCCACTCCGTCACGACGCCCTCGAGCTCGATCGTAGTCTCGAAGAAGATCTTCACCGGCATCATCACCCGCACCGGAACCCGCCGCCCAGAGCGTCGCGGGCCGGTGCGCTCCACCACGGACTCGGGCAGCGAGATCGCATCCGGTTTCAGATCCCACTTCTCGATAGCAAGGCGAATGAAATCATCCACCGTGGCTGCCTGACGAGGGGGGCGGAACGCTTCTGGCATCAGAGCATCCTCCTCAGTGCACGCCGCCGCTGATAGTAGGACTCGTACGCGACCTCCCCGGCCTCGTACTGGGCGTCGAGATCCCGGATCGCCTCCCGCACCACGTCACGGAAATAGGTGGGCGACGTCGACGGGACAAAGCTCTGTTCACGGATCCACATCTCGCCCTCCATTCGAAACTATGTTCGAGAGAGGATCATACGCTGCACACCCGACAGACAGGTATCGGTGCCCACATTTTGCCCACACTTGACCACCCGAAGCACCCTTCGACACCCCCTGACAACCACCCAGAATCGGCAGAATCATGCGGATCCTGAGCCACCGCTTGGGCGCGAAGCGGCTTCAAATCCCACCGTCACCGC
>CALMSE010000196.1 GCA_937872275.1 uncultured Leucobacter sp.
GCCCCGGCGTTGATGAGGCGGATCGCCTTGGTGATCGCCTCGAAGGAGTAGTTGCGGGTCTCGCCGACGACCACGAAGTCGGGATCGGTCTCGGTCATCACGAAGCCGGCCTCGTGCAGGGCGGTGAGGATGCCGGCCTCGCCGACGACGAAGGCCGAGCCTCCCGGCCGCTGCTGCTTGAGGAACGCCGCGGTGGCGAGCGCGCTCGTCCAGAGGCGCTCCTCGGGCACCTCGAGGCCGGCCGCCGCGAGGCGCGCGCTCAGGTCGCGTGCCGTGAAGATCGAGTTGTTGGTGAGCACCAGGTAGGGCTGCTCGGTCTCGCGCCAGTGGCGGATCAGCTCGGCCGCCCCGGGGATCGCGCGATCCTCGCGCACCAGCACCCCGTCCATGTCGGTGAGCCAGCACTCGATGTGCGCCCGCTCGTCACCCGTCGCGATCCCCGTCTGCTCTTCCCTCCGTGCGTTCATGCCTTCACCTTATGGCGCGAAGGTGAACGTGCGGTGTCGCGGATCGTGTCCACCCCGCCGAGACAGCATCCGAGTGCCGAGGCCGCATGCGAATCACGTGATCCGGATGCGGTCTCGGCAATCGGATGGGTTCTCAGCGCGATTGCGCCCTGGCACACTGGGAACATGCACGAACGAGCGGGCACCCCGGCGCGGCCTGAAGACCTCGTCGACGTGGAGGCGCTGCTGCGCGCCTTCGACGACGTCGTGCCCGACGCGGCGGATCCCGCGCAGCGCGTCGTCTTCGGCACCTCGGGCCACCGCGGCACCTCGCTCGACGGATCCTTCAACGCGGCGCACATCGCGGCCATCAGCGCAGCCATCGCCGAGCACCGCGCGGCGCAGGGCATCCGGGGCCCGCTCTTCCTCGGCGCCGACACGCACCCCCTCTCGGCGCCCGCCGCCCGGCGCGCGGTCGAGGTGCTCGCGGCGGCCGGCGTGCACGTGCTCACGAGCGCGGGATCCGGCGACGAGGCCTACGTTCCCACCCCGGTGGTGAGCCGCGCGATCCTCGACCACAACCGCCAGCGCGCCGCCGACGATCCCGAGCGCGCCGACGGCATCGTCGTCACCCCGAGCCACAACCCGCCGGGCGACGGCGGTTTCAAGTACAACCCGCCGCACGGGGGCCCGGCCGACGCCGACGTCACGGGGTGGATCGCCCGCCGCGCGAATGCGCTGCTCGAGTCGGGCGAATGGCGGAAACCGATGGAGGCGGATTCCTCCGTGCTGCGCACGTCGGCCGAAGCCGGCGCCGAAGCCGTTTCGGCGCCGTCGCCGGGCGAAGCGATGATTCGCACCAGCGGCTTGCCGGGCCACTACGACTTCCTCGACGGCTACGTGGAGTCCCTCGACCGGGTGGTCGACCTGGCGGCGATCGCCCGCTCCGGAGTGCGCATCGGCGCGCACCCGCTCGGAGGGGCGAGCCTCGCCTACTGGACGGCGATCCGCGACCGCTACGGGATCGACCTCACGGTGCTCGGCCCCCGAGCCGACCCGCGCTGGGCGTTCATGCACCTCGACTGGGACGGCAGGATCCGCATGGACCCCTCCTCGCCGCAGGCCATGGAGACCGCCCTGCCCTACCGCCACGACTTCGACCTCGTGGTCGCGAACGACGCCGACGCCGACCGGCACGGCATCGTGACCCCCGACGCGGGCCTCATGCCTCCCAACCGCTTCCTCGCCGTCGCGATCGACTACCTGCTGACGCATCGCCCCGACTGGCCCGCCTCGGCGGGCGTCGGCAAGACGCTCGTGTCGTCGGCGATCATCGACCGGGTCGTCGCGGCCCACGGGCGCGAACTGGTGGAGGTGCCGGTCGGCTTCAAATGGTTCGTGCCCGGGCTCGCGAGCGGATCACTGGTCTTCGGGGGCGAGGAGAGCGCCGGCGCCTCGTTCCAGTGCTTCGACGGGAGCGTCTGGAGCACCGACAAGGACGGCATCATCCTCGCCCTGCTCGCCGCCGAGATCCGCGCCGTGACGGGGCGGTCGCCGTCGGAACGGTACCGCGAGCTCGCCGCGCGCTTCGGCGACCCCGCGTACGCCCGCGTCGACGCGGCGGCGAGCCCCGAGCAGAAGGCCGCGCTCGCCGCCCTCTCGCCCGACGAAGTCTCCGACGCCCTGCTCGCCGGCGACCCGATCACCGCGATCCTCACCCGCGCCCCGGGCAACGACGCGCCCATCGGCGGGCTCAAGGTGCAGACCGAGCACGCCTGGTTCGCGGCGCGCCCCTCGGGCACCGAGGACGTCATGAAGATCTACGCGGAGTCGTTCCGCGGGCCCGAGCATCTCGCCGAGGTGCAGCGGGCCGCGCGGGAGCTGGTGGATCGCGCGCTGGGCTGATCCGGCCCCGCGCTCCCGCGCTCCGCGCCCGGTACGCTTGACGCATGCCCGAGACCCCAGCCCCGCCGCGCCGCTACAGCTACCTGGGCCCGGCCGGCACCTTCACCGAGGCCGCGCTGCGGCAGGTGCCCGAGGCGGTGGGGCACGAGTGGAAGCCGGTCTCGAACGTCGGCGAGGCGCTGGACGACGTGGTGTCGGGGGTCAGCGACGCCGCCATGATCGCGATCGAGAACTCGATCGACGGCGGGGTCACCGTGGCGCAGGACGCGCTCGCGACGATCCCGGGCCTGCAGATCATCGGCGAGTACCTCGTGCCCGTGAGCTTCGTGCTGGTCGGCCGCCCCGGCGCCCGGCTCGACGAGGTGGGGGTCGTCGCGGCGCACCCGGTCGCCTACGGGCAGTGCCGCGCCTGGCTCGACGGGCGCCTGCCGCGGCACCAGCACATGCCCGCCGCGTCGAACGTGCAGGCGGCGGCCGATCTGCTCGAGGCCGGGACCGGCATCGACGCCGCGATCGCGCCGCCCGGCATCGAGCGCCACTACGGGGTCGAGGTGCTCGCCGAGGGCATCGCCGAGAACCCCGACGCGGTCACCCGCTTCGTGCTCGTGAGCCGGACCGCCCCGGTGGGGGAGCCGACGGGCGCCGACAAGACGAGCCTCATCGTCGAACTGCCCGACGATCGCGCGGGCGCGCTGCTCGAGCTGCTCGAGCAGTTCGCGACGCGCGGCGTGAACCTCACGCTGCTCGCCTCGCGACCCATCGGCGACCGCATGGGCCGCTACCGCTTCGTCATCGACGCCGAGGGCCACGTGCGCGATGAGCGCGTCGCCGACGCGCTGCTCGGGGTCAAGCGATACAGCCCCCGCGTGGTCTTCCTGGGCTCATACCCGCGAGCCGATCGGGTGGCCGCGACCACGCACGATGTGCACGACGACGACGCCTTCCGCGACGCCCGCGATTGGTTGAGGACGATCATCACCGGTCAGAACGCGTCAGCGTTCTGAAGGATGATCGTCCCGGCGCCACTGCGCCGGATCATCACCGGTCAGAACGCGTCAGCGTTCTGAAGGATGATCGTCCCGGCGCCACTGCGCGATTCGTTCAGGCGGGAACGCGCAGCGTTCGCGCGCGAATCGCGGTGACGCCACTGCGCCGACTCTGCGGGCGGCACGCGAGCCGTCCCGGCCCATCCCGGCTCAGGCGCACGCGACCGCCCTGCGACTATGCGGCCGGGCCCCACTCGGGAAGCACGCGCAGGATCAGCGAACCGGGATCGACGACGCCGCTCGCGGCGAGAGCGAGTCCGAAGTCGTCGCCGTCGAGCTGGATCGGCTCGGGATCGCGCACCGACAGCGAGAAGCTCCGCGACTGCAGGTAGGTGACCGATCGCGTGTCGTTCACGAGGTCGATGATGCGTCGCCCCGCCTTGCTGCGCCGCAGCACGCCGTTCTCCCACCCGATCTTGTGCCAGATGCGCAGCCACGAGAAGGGGCCGAGCGGCCTGAGCGCGACGACGTCGAGCCGTCCGTCGTCGAGCTCGGCGTCGGGGATCAGCAGCACCCCGCCCGGCATCAGCCCGCAGTTGCCGATCATGACCGTGTAGACCGTCATGGCCCGGGACGGCGAGTGGTCGACGGAGTAGCGGATCCGAAGCGGAGAGTCCTTGATCATGGCGCGCACCCCGGCGTCGACGTAGGCGAGCCAGCCGACGCGCTTCTTCAGCTTCGAGCGCGTCGCCGAGATCGCCCGCGCGTCGAGGCCCATCCCCGCGAGCACCAGGAACACGTGCTCGTCCTCGCTCTCGTCCTCGCGGATGATCGTGACGACGCCGAGGTCGATCGCTCGATTGCTCCCGCGGAACGCCGCGCGCACCGCCGCGCCGAGGTCGCCGAGCGGCATGCCGATGTTCCGGGCCAGCAGGTTGCCGGTGCCCTGCGGCACGATGGCCATCGGCACGCCGCTGCCCCGCAGCGCTTCGGCGGTCGCGCGGATCGTGCCGTCGCCGCCCGAGGCGAGCACGACCGAGGCTCCCTCCTCGATCGCGCGCCGGGCGGCGGCGACCCCGGCATCGGCCTCCTCGGTCTCGTACCAGCGGGTGCGCGCCCAGCCGCAGGCCTGCTCCTGCTCCCGCACCGCGGCCTGGAGCCCCGCCCGGTCGGTCTTGTGCGGCTGGTACACCACTGCCGCACGAGGCTGCGGGCTGACGGAGGTGCGGACCATGGCTCCCACGTTACCGCGCCGCACAGGTCGCGCCATCCACGGCGCAGATAGACTGGGGGGCGTGATCGATCCCCTCCTGCTCCGCACCGATCCCGAGGCCGTGAAGCGCTCGCAGCGCGCCCGAGGCGAAGACGAGGCGGTGGTGGATCAGGCCCTCGCCGCCGATGCTGCGCGCCGGGCCTCACTCGCAGAGTTCGAGGGGCTGCGCGCCGAGCAGAAGGAGTTCGGAGCTCAGGTGAAGGCCGCCTCGAAGGAGGAGAAGCCGGCGCTCATCGCGCGGGCGCAGGAGCTCGCGGCCGGGGTGAAGGCGGCGGAGGCTCGGGCCAAGGAGGCCGAGGCCGAGTTCGAGCGGGTCTCCGAGCGCATCGAGAACGTCGTCATCGAGGGCGTGCCCGCCGGCGGCGAGGAGAGCTTCGTCACGCTGCGCGAGGTCGGCACGATCCCGGGCTTCGACTTCGAGCCCCGCGACCACCTCGAGCTCGGCGAGCTGCTCGGCGCCATCGACATGGAGCGCGGCGCGAAGGTCTCGGGCGCCCGCTTCTACTTCCTGCGCGGCGTCGGGGCCAGGCTCGAGCTCGCGCTCATGAACCTGGCGCTCGACCGCGCGCTTGCGAACGGCTTCATCCCGCTCATCACGCCGACCCTGGTGAAGCCCGAGATCATGCAGGGCACGGGCTTCCTCGGCCAGCACGCGAGCGAGGTCTACCACCTGCCCGAGCAGGATCTCTTCCTCACGGGCACGAGCGAGGTCGCGCTCGCCGGCTACCACGCCGACGAGATCATCGATCTCTCGGGCGGACCGATCCGCTATGCCGGCTGGTCGACCTGCTACCGCAGCGAAGCCGGATCGCACGGCAAGGACACCCGCGGCATCCTGCGAGTGCACCAGTTCAACAAGCTCGAGATGTTCGTCTACACGACGCCGGAGGACGCGGAGGCCGAGCACGAGCGGCTCGTCGGCTGGCAGGAGGAGATGCTCGGCGCCCTCGGCCTCGCCTACCGGGTCATCGACGTCGCCGCCGGCGATCTCGGCTCGAGCGCGGCCCGCAAGTACGACATCGAGGCGTGGATCCCCACCCAGGGCACCTACCGCGAGCTGACCTCGACGTCGAACTGCACGACGTACCAGTCGCGCCGGCTCTCCACGCGCTTCCGCACCGAGAGCGGCAAGACGGCACCCGTGGCCACGCTCAACGGCACCCTCGCCACGACGCGCTGGCTCGTCGCGATCCTCGAGACGCACCAGCGCGCCGACGGCTCCGTCGTCGTGCCCGAGGCTCTCAGGCCCTACCTCGGCGGGCTCGAAGCGCTCGTGCCGGCGGGGGCGTAGCGATGCGGATCCCGACTGCCGAGCGCCACCTCATCGCCCTCGACCTCGACGGCACGGTGCTGCACCGCGACGAATCGGTCGACCCCGAGGTGAGCGGCGCGATCCGCACCCTCGCCGAGGCCGGGCACCAGATCGTGATCGCGACGGGGCGCTCCGTCGACGCCACGCTGCCCATCGTCGAGCAGCTGCGGATCCGCCCCGAGTGGGTGGTGTGCTGCAACGGCGCGGTCACGCTGAAGCGCGACCCGCTCGCCGACCGCGCATACCGCCACGAGTTCGTCGAGGCCTTCGACGCGACCGAGGTGCTCACCAGGATCCGCTCCCACCTCGTCACCGCCCTCTACGGGCTCGAGACGGTCGAGGGCGAGCTGCTCTACACCGAGGAGATTCCCGCCGGCACGCTGCCGTCGCGCCGCCGCCTGGTGCCCTTCGACCAGCTGCTCGGCGTGCAGGCCACCCGCCTGCTCGTCGTGTCGCCGGATCACGCGCTCGAGGACTTCCTGAAGATCGTCGACCGGCTCGGTCTCACTCGCGTGTCGTACGCGATCGGCTACACCGCGTGGCTCGACATCGCCCCCGAGGGCGTGTCGAAGGAGAGCGCGCTCGAGGTGGTGCGGCAGCGGCTCGGCATCGACCGTGCCAGGGTCTTCGCCGCGGGCGACGGCAACAACGACATCCAGATGCTCAGGTGGGCGGATCGCTTCGGCGACGCCGTCGCCATGGGGCAGGCGCAGGACGCGGTCAAGGCGGTGGCCTCGCGCGTGACCGGCCGCATCGACGAGGGCGGGCTGGCGACCGCGCTGCACTCCCGCTTCCCGGCCGAGCTGGGCGCTCTCGCCTGAGCCGCGGCTCGGCCGCGCCCCGGCCGCACCCGCGAGACGCGACTCGGTTACACTCGACGGCGGAGGGTTGTCCGAGCGGCCGAAGGAACTTGTCTTGAAAACAAGCACTGGGTAACCCCCAGTCAGGGGTTCAAATCCCCTACCCTCCGCTCGCAGAGAGCCCCGCGATTCGCGGGGCTCTCGCTCGCTTCGGGGAGGGGATTCCCGAGAACCCGTGACCGGGCGCGCAGGCGCCCGGCGGCATCGGCGCGCGAAGCCGCGCTTCGCTTCGGCGCCTGGCCGGGTCCGCTCCCTCACCCTCCGCCCCGGCCCCCTGCAAAGCACGAGGGCCTTCGCGTTCCCGGCGGAAGAACCCGCAGAGCCCGCCGACCGTCCACGAGATCCCCAGCCTTGCGTCGTGCGAGCAGCGGGGCGGTTCCAGGGCTTGCCCAGAAGCAGGCGGTAAAGTCGTGAAGATGCGTCAGAGGGGCGCGATCATCGACCAGTGGGGAAGGCATGGAGCGAGGGAACAGCGAGGCGACCGCAAGCCCGACGAGCGCACGTCATGGCCGGCTCCGCCGTTCGAGCAGCTGGGCGAATGCCGGAAAGGTGCTGCTCACGGGTCTCATCGTCCTGGCACTGAGCGGGATCTCCGTCGCGGCCTACGCCGTCTGGGGTCTCGCGAGCGGGCTGAAGACCATCGATCTCGTCGAGACCGAGGCGGAGGGGGGCGTGGACGCGGTCGACGCGGGCAGCCAGTCCCTCGACGGCGCTCTGACGATCCTGCTCGTCGGATCCGATTCCCGAGCGGACTCGGAATTCGATGACGGCGAGGAGGGCGAGCTCAACGACGTCAACCTGCTGCTGCACATCTCGGCCGATCATCAGAACGCGACCGTCGTCAGCTTCCCCCGCGACCTCATGGTGCCGATCCCGAGCTGCCCGAACCCCGACGGCGGGTACTACTCCGCCATGAGCGAGCAGATGCTCAACACCGCCATGTCCTACGGCGGTCTGGCCTGCGTCGCGCTCACCATCGAGAACCTCACCGGTATCGACATCCCCTACGCCGGCCTCATCACCTTCGACGGCGTCGTCGGCATCTCGAACGCGATCGGCGGTGTCACGGTGTGCCTGACCGAGCCGATCGAGGACGAGTACACGGGCCTCTACCTCGACGCCGGCGATCAGGTTCTGGTCGGAGCCACCGCGCTGCAGTTCCTGCGCACCCGCCACGGCGTGGGCAACGGCGGCGATGTGAGCCGCATCAGCAACCAGCAGGTCTTCATGTCGGCTCTGGTGCGCCAGCTGCAGAGCGCCGACACGCTGGGGAACCCGGTGAAGGTGTACGGGCTCGCCAAGGCCGGCGTCGAGAACATGACGCTCTCGAGCAATATGGCGACCGTGCAGTTCATGCAGGCGCTCGCCGGCACGGTCAAGGACATCGACCTCGAGCGCATCAACTTCGTGCAGTACCCGAGCTTCACGCACCCCTACGAGGCGGGCAGGCTGACGCCCGACTACGCCTCGGGCCAGATACTGTTCGACGTGCTGCTGAGCGGCCAGCCCTTCGAAGTGACGGGACGGGGCGAGGCGGTCGTCGACCCGACGGCGCCGGTGGAGGATCCCGCCGCGACGGTGCCGGCCGAGACGCCCGCCGAGGAGGCGCCCGTGGAAGAGGTGCCGGCCGAGGGCGGCGAGACCCCGGCCCCCACCGGGCCGGTGCAGCTGCCCGGAAACATCACGGGGCAGAGCGCGGCGAACCAGACCTGCTCCGCGGGCCGCACGACCTACTAGCCGGGCGGACGGCGCGCCGCTCCGCCCGGGGAGGCAGGAGCGGGGACGGGGCAGGCCCGAGGGGGCGGGGTCTGCCCGGCTACGCGCCCTCCACGCCTCGCTATGCGAGACGCGGAGCCTCCCGCGCGGAACCCGCCCGAGGGTTCACCTCCGCAGTATCCCAGAATGTGATCGAGGGCCCTGCCTGCGGCAGGGCCCTCGATCACATGGCGGAGACAGGGGGATTTGAACCCCCGGTCGAGTTTAACCCCGACCCTTCATTAGCAGTGAAGTCCGTTCGGCCGCTCCGGCATGTCTCCGCGAACTATCCTAGGGCACGCCCGCACGGGCCGGAAATCGAACCGCTCAGCTTCGGGCGAGCGCGAGCAGCAACTGCAGCCGCTCGATCGCGGTGCGCAGCGTTCCCTCGTCCTTGACGAAGGTGAAGCGCATCCAGTTCGACAGCAGCCGCGCGGTCGGCGAGCCCGCGGCGCAGAACGCCGACAGCGGCACGCCGGCCACGCCGATCCGCCCGGGCAGGGCGCGCGCGAGCGCGGCCCCGTCAGGCGCCTCCGGCGAGAGGAACGGCGAGGCATCGGCGCACACGAAATAGGTGCCCGAGGGGCGCACGTACGAGAACCCGGCGCTCTCCAGCCCCTCCATGAGCAGCTCGCGGCGGCCGTCGAGCGAGGCGCGCAACGCGGCGATGTCGGCATCGCCGTCGTCGAGCCCCCGCGCGATCGCGGGCTGGAACGGCGCGCCGCCGCTGTAGGTGAGCCACTGCTTGATGCCGACGACGGCCTCCACCAGCTCGGCCGGTCCGCTCGCCCATCCGATCTTCCAGCCGGTGAGCGAGAAGGTCTTGCCCGCCGACGAGATGGTGAGCGTGCGCTCGCGCATGCCCGGCAGCGTCGCCGGCGGAGTGTGGCGGGCGCCGTCGAAGGTCAGGTGCTCGTAGACCTCGTCGGTCACCACGATCGCGTCGACCCGCTGCGCTGCGGCGGCGATAGCCGAGAGCTCGTCCGCGGTGAGCACCGTGCCCGTGGGGTTGTGCGGGGTGTTCACGAGGATCACCCGGGTGCGCGGCGTCACCGTCGACGCGAGGGCCTCGCGATCGAGCCGGAAGCCGCCCTGCTCGGGGCGCAGCGGAACCGTCACGTGGCGCGCCCCGGCCATCGCGATCGCGGCCGCGTACGAGTCGTAGAAGGGCTCGAGCGTGACCACGTCGTCGCCCGGCCCCGCGAGCGCGAGGATCGCGGCGGCGATGGCCTCGGTCGCTCCCGCCGTGACGAGCACCTCCGTCTCGGGGTCGAGATCGATGCCGTAGTTGCGTCGCTGATGCTCGGCGATCGCACGGCGCAGCTCGGGCACGCCGCGTCCGGGCGGGTACTGATTCCGCCCTCCGCGCATCGCCTCGACGGCGACCTCGCGGATCCACTCGGGACCGTCGGCGTCGGGGAAGCCCTGCCCGAGGTTCGCGGCCCCGGTGCGGGTGGCGAGGGCGGTCATCTCGGCGAAGATGGTCGGCCGCGAAGAGCCGTCGGGAGTCATGAGTCCGGTGGCGGCGGCCACCTCCTGCCAGCGCGGGGTCATCACCACAGGATACTGCGGCGCGCGGGAGCGGGGAGGGTCCGAGGCGACCGGATCCGCGCTCCGGACATGCCTCGGGCCCCGGCCGAGACGACGACCGGGGCCCGAGACCTGAAGCTCCGCCTACTTCACGATCGGCAGGTTGAAGATGAACTCCGGACCCTTGCCCTGGCGGTAGTTGTCGGGGGCCGAGACCGCCGCGAGGATGTGGAACACGAAGCTCGCGAGGTAGGCGAGCCAGACGAGGAGTCCCAGGATCCAGCCGACGAAGGGGATGAAGGAGAGGATCACGGCCACGATGGCGATGCCCGTGCGCAGCAGCGAGAAGTTGAGGTTCGCCACGTGGAACTCGTTGGCGCGCTGGTTGCCCTTGTCCTTCTCGATGATCCAGAAGATGAGCGCCGGGATCCAGACGAAGAACACCGACAGCCAGTAGTTGAGGGTGATGGTGCTCGCGGGATCGGCGGGAGCGGCCTGCGGCTGGGCGTAGCCCGGCTGCGGGTACCCCTGCGGCTGCTCCTGATAGGCGCCGGCGGGAGGCTGCTGGTACGCGCCCGCGGGCGGAGCCTGCGGAGGCTGGTACTGCGGCGGCGCCTGACCGGCGGGCGGGCCCTGCGGGGGCACCTGGCCCTGAGGAGGCACCTGACCGCCGGCGGCATTCTGCTCGTTGTTCGCCTCAGGGGGCAGCGTGGTCATCGGGGTACTCCTTTATCGGAATGGTTGATGTAGCACAAACGGTACCGCAGCTTCGGCGTGCCGGATAGTAGGAATCCTGCGCGCCGGAAAACGATTCGGACGGGGGCGGGTTCGCCCCCGCCCCCGTCCGAATCCTGCAGGGCCGGTTCCGCTCCGGGGTCCGGCGATGCAGGGGCTCAGAAGATGTCGGGGCTCGGGGCCGAGGTCTGCAGGATCGCGACGTCGGCGTGCCGGTCGAAGCGGTACCCGGTGCCGCGCACGGTACGCACGATGTCCTGATAGTGGGCGAGCTTCACCCGCAGGCGTCGCACGTGCACGTCGATCGTGCGCTCGTTGGGCACCTCTTCGGCGGCCGCGTCGGCCCAGAGGCTCTCGATGAGCTCCTCGCGGCTGACGGTGCGCCCCTCGCGCAGCACGAAGTACTGCAGCAGCTCGAACTCGCGGAAGGTGAGCGGGGCGGGCACGTTGTCGAGCAGCACGCGCTTGCGCGAGAGGTCGATGGTGACGCCGCTCGCGGCGCGATCCTGCGGGGCCGCGGTCTCCTGCTTCTGGCGGGCGCGGGCCGCGGGGTCCCCGAGGGCGAGACGCACCACGTCGACATCGCGGCCTCCGACGCCTTCGGGGGCGAGTGCCACGGCGGCGTAGGTCTCGGCCGCGGGGGCGAGCTGCGCCACGAGCTCCTTGATCTGGGTGACGATGGCGCCGAGCTTCGGGTCGCCGTCGCCGACGCGGTCGTCCGAGAGGCCGACGTAGAGCGCGAAGCCGCGCACCTCGGTGCCCTCGGGCACGCGGCGCTCGCCGGCCTGCAGCGGCGCCGGCGACTGCTCGGCGGTGAGATCGGGACGGGCCTGGGAAAGGGTCTGGGTGGTCATGATGATGAAGTCCTTTGTGCTGTCGTGCCTGTGCGGCAGAGGGGCGTCGCCCCGGTGAATGCTGAATGCGTGTGTGGATCCGAGGCCTGCCGGCCTCGGCACAAGGCGCGCAACGAAGAGAAGTGTTGCCCTAGAGCGCCTCGTGCTACTGCATTCGACAGCACATGACGCAGCTGCCGGCCATCATCATGCCGGTCGTCCCAAAGTTCACCTCGCTGGCGGACTGGGTTCGCTGAATGTCATGCATAACGAGAAGTTTTACAAATGATTGCCGCATGTGTCAAGTCGGAGGTGGAAGAATCGCCGACTCGACCCGTGATTCAGCCGACGGTGCCGTAGAGCCGATCTCCGGCGTCGCCCAGCCCGGGCACGATGTAGGCGTGCTCGTTCAGCCCCTCGTCGAGGGCGCCCAGCACGAGCGTCACCTGCCGCTCGCCCGCGGCACGGCGGATCGCCTCGACCCCCTCCGGGGTGCCGAGGATGCAGACCGCGGTGACGTCGTCGGCGCCCCGGGCGAAGAGGAAGTCGATGGCCGCGGCGAGCGATCCGCCCGTCGCGAGCATGGGGTCGAGCACGAAGCACTGGCGCCCCGCGAGCGATTCGGGCAGCCGCTCGGCGTAGGTCGTCGGCTGCAGCGTCTCCTCGTCGCGGGCCATGCCGAGGAACCCGACCTCGGCGGTCGGCAGCAGCTTCACCATGCCCTCGAGCATGCCGAGGCCGGCGCGCAGGATCGGCACGACGATCGGCACCGGATCGCTGAGGCGCACTCCGACGGTCGGCACCACGGGGGTCTCGATCTCGATCGGCCGCACCCGCACCTCCCGGGTCGCCTCGTAGGCGAGCAGCGTCATGAGCTCCTCGACCAGCTGCCGGAAGATCGGCGGGGGTGTCAGCCGGTTGCGCAGAACCGTAAGCTTGTGGGTGATCAGCGGGTGATCCGCAGTGATGACGCGCATGGGTCAAGCTTAGGCGCTGCGCGGGCCGCGGCCCGCGACCGCGAGGCGCCGTCGACGCACCCCGGAACCGTGAGGAGGCCGCCCGTGACCCCCGTGCCGCCCGATGCCCGGGAGCTCTCCCTCATGGGGCTCGCGCTCGACGAGGCGCGTCGGGCCGGTGCGGAGGGAGAGATCCCCGTGGGCGCCGTGATCACGGGACCCGAGGGCGCCGTGATCGCGGTGGGCCGCAACGCGCGCGAGGCGAGCCACGACCCGACCGGGCACGCCGAGGTGGTGGCGATCCGCCGCGCCGCCGAAGCGCTCGGCGACCGGGTGCTCGGCGACTGCACGCTCGTCGTCACCCTCGAGCCGTGCGCCATGTGCGCGGGGGCGATCCTCGCGGCGCGGCTGCCCCGGCTCGTGTTCGGCGCCTGGGACGAGAAGGCGGGCGCGGCGGGCAGCGTCTACGACCTGCTGCGCGACGGGCGCCTGCCGCACCCCGTGCCCGAGGTCGTCGGCGGGGTGCGCGCCGGAGAGTGCGCCGAACTGCTCGAGGCGTTCTTCCGCGCGCGTCGCTAGTCGAGCCCCGGCCAGGCGCTGGAGCGAAGCATCGCTTCGCGCGCTGTTGCCGCCGAGATCGCGGAGGCGATTCGGCCCGCCGACCTCGCAACGGGTGAGACCATACGGAACTAATCGAGCCCCAGCATCACCACGGCGCTCGTCGTCGGCTGCGCGGTGTCGGGGTCGACCCACACGTCGGGCTCGAGGTAGACGGTGTGCGCCGCGGGCACGGCCTCGGTCACGCGCCGCTTCGCCTGGTAGAGGATCGTCGAGACCTCGCGCATCGTGCGCTCCGCCGGAATGTCGACCCGGGCGCACACGATCAGCCCGCCGTCCTCCTCGTTCATCAGCTCCAGCTCGATCACATGCGCGATGTTCGCCCCTTCGAGCAGGGCCGCCTCGATGGTCGTCGCCTCGTCGGTGCTCTCAGCCATTCCGATCCTTCCTCGTGCAGTGATGCGCTCCATCCTAGAGCGCCCGCCCGAACGGCTCCCGGGAAGCCCGGCCGGCCGGGGCGGTGCCCTAGGCTGATGCCGTGAGCGAGACGAATGCGAATCCGAGCGGGGCGCTGCCCCGGGTGGCGATGCTGGGCGCGGGCTCGATGGGCGGCGCGATCCTCGCGGGGCTCCGCGCTCCCGGCGTGCGCATCGACGGCCCCATCGCGGTCACCACGAGGTCGACGGCGAGCGCGGAGGCGTATGCGGGCGCCGCAGACGTCGTCGCGTACGCGAACGAGGCGGATCCGGACGCTAACCGCAAGGCGGTGCGCGGCGCCGGCGTGGTGATCCTCGCCGTGAAGCCCTGGGCGATCCAGGATCTGCTGCGCGAGGTGGCCGACGACCTCGCGCCGGGCGCGATCGTGGTGAGCGTCGCCGCGGGCATCGCCACGCGGAGCCTGGAGGCGCTGACGCCGGCCGGTGTCGCGGTGGTGCGCGCGATGCCGAACACGCCCTCGCTGGTGGGACGCGGCGTCACGGGGCTCGCGGGGGGCGGATCCGCCGGGCCCGCCGTTGTCGACACCGTGCGGCGCGTGTTCGAGACCGTCGGCCGGGTGCTGGTGATCGACGAGGATCGCATGGACGCGTTGGGCGCGGTCTCGGGATCGGGGCCCGCCTATCTGTTCTTCTTCGTCGAGCAGCTCACCGACGCGGCCCGGCGCCTCGGGTTCTCCGACGCGGAGGCGAGGCTGATGGCCGAGGGCACGGTCACGGGAGCCGCGGAGCTGCTGGCCCGGTCGGGAGAGGACCCGGCCGAGCTGCGCCGCCGGGTGACGAGCCCCAACGGCACGACCGAGCGAGCCATCGGGGTGCTGCAGGGCGCCGACTTCGCCGAGACCTTCGATCGCGCGCTCGCCGCCGCGATCGCCCGGTCGGAGGAGCTCGCCGCCGGCGCCTGAGCGGCCCGCCGGCGGGGCTTCGATGCACGTCAGCCGGATCCTGCAGTTCAGCCGGATGAAACGGGGGGAATTCGACCGGCTGAACTCCCAGAACCGGCTGAAGCGCGGGCGCGTCGGAAGGCGCCCCGGCGGCTGCCCCGCAGCCCGGCGCCGATCCTCACCCGATCGCGGCGAAGCGCTCCACGTCGGTGGCCGTGCCGGAGACGATGATGAGATCATGCGGCGAGACCACCGTCTCGGGCACCGCATGGGTGAAGGGCTGACCCGGTGTCTTCACCCCGACGACCGTCACCTTGTACCGCGAGCGCACCCCGCTCGCCTCGAGGGACACCCCGCGGATCGACCGCGGCGGGTACATCTTGGCGATGACGTAGTTGTCGTCGAACTGGATGAAGTCGAGCATGCTGCCGCTCAGGAGGTGCGCGATCCGCTCGCCCGCCTCCCGCTCGGGGTAGATGACGTGGTTCACGCCGATGCGCTCGAGGATCTTGCCGTGCGACAGCGAGATCGCCTTCGCCCAGATCTGAGGGATCCCGAGGTCGACGAGGTTCGCGGCGATGAGCACGCTGGCCTCGACCGAGGCGCCCGTGGCGAGCACCGCGATCTGGAACTCCTCGGCGCCGATCTGCCTGAGCGCCTCCATCGAGCGCGCATCGGCCTGCACGGCGTGGGTGACGCGATCCGCCCATTTCTGAACGAGCCCGGGGTCGGTGTCGACGACGAGCACCTCGCGATCCTGCCGGTCCAACTGCCCCGCGGTGGCGGCGCCGAAGCGGCCGAGTCCGATCACGAGCACGGGGGCGTCACTGCGAATATCAACCAACGATCGGCCTTTCTTCGGGGAGGCGGAACAGGCGCGAGCGGCTCGTGGCCGCCACGGCGGCGGCCAGGGTCACCGTTCCCACGCGCCCCGCCCACATGGTGGCCGCGAGCACGTACTTGCCCGCGTCGGGGAGTATTTCGGACACCCCCATCGACAGCCCGCAGGTGCCGAAGGCGGAGATCACCTCGAACAGCACGGCGTCGAGGGGGAGTTTCGTCATGTGCATGATGGTGATGGTCGCGGTCGCGACGATCGTCGCGCCCCAGATCACCACCGATACCGCGAGCCGCAGCATCTCGACGGGGATCCGGCGGCCGAACACCTGCATGTCCTGATACCCGCGCGCCTCGGCGTAGGCGGCGAGGAAGAGCACCGCGATCGTGGTCACCTTGATGCCGCCGGCGGTGGAGGCGGAGCCGCCGCCGACGAACATGAGCATGTCGATGACCAGGCGGGTCGAGCCGTACATGTCGGCGGGATCGACGATGCCGAGCCCGCCGGAGCGGGTCATCACCGACATGTACCCCGAGCTCATCATGGTCTGCCAGAAGTCCTGGCCGCCGAAGGTCGCGGCGTTGTCGGCCTCGAGCGAGGCGATGGCGAGCCAGCCGAGGATCACGAAGGCGATCGTCGTGGTGAGCGTCAGCTTCGCGTGCAGGCCGATGCGCCGATGCCTGCTGCGCCCGCCGCCCATGACGTAGCGGTAGAGGGCGAAGATCACGGGGAAGCCGATGCTGCCGAGGAAGACGCCGATCGCGAGCACGCTCAGCATGTACGGATCGGTGGCGAAGGGCTCGAGCCCGCCGGCCATGGGCACGAAGCCCGTGTTGGTGAAGGCGCTCGCCGCGAGGTAGAAGGCGTGCCAGAGGGCGTGCCAGAAGTCCTGGCCGGCGATGAGCAGGCGGGGGAGGATCAGCGCGGTCAGCGCCGCCTCGATCACGAGCAGGCTGAGGGCGACCGCCGCGAGCAGCCCGCCGATGTCGCCGAGCCCGATGGCCTGACTCTCGCTCGCACCTCGGCTCGTGCGGGCGGGGTTCGTGTCGGAGGCCGCGAGCAGGCGCTGCCTGAGGCCGAGGCGGCGGGTGATCGTGAGGCCGAGGATGCTGGCGAGCGTGAGCACGCCGATGCCGCCGATCTGCAGGCCGATGAGGATCACCACGTCGCCGAAGAGCGACCAGTGCGTCGTCATGTCGACGGTGGCGAGGCCGGTGACGCAGATGGCGGAGACCGCGGTGAAGAGCGCGTCGGCGAGCGGGGTGATGACCCCCTCCTGCGTCGAGATCGGCAGGGAGAGCAGCGCGGTCCAGAGGAGGATCAGGGCGGTGAAGATCAAGAGGGCGGATCGCGCGGGCGACGACTGCAGCAGGCCGTGGGTGCGCGACCGCGCCGTCCGGGGTGCAGAGGCCCAGCGAGCCTCTCCGAGCGCCCTCACCTCATCCTGCTTTCCGCGAATGGAACCGCCCGTGCGCGGGCGTTCGCGGTTGTCATGCTACTCCGGACCGCGCAGAAGTTCGCGGCCCCGATCACCCGGGCTTCGCGTCCGTGTGCGCAGTTCCCGGGGACGAGAATGCCGCGCTCCGCCTTTTGCCCGCTAATCTTGAGGCTATGCCAGACATTTTCGGGGTCATCGCCGATGCGACGAGGCGTGACATCCTCCAGATCCTCCTGGAGAAGCACGTGCAGAGCGCCGAGATCAGCGTCTCCGAGATCGTCGCGCAGCTCGAGCTGAGCCAGCCGACCGTGTCGAAGCACCTGAAGGTGCTGCGCGACGCCGAGCTCGTGAGCGTGCGCGAAGAGGGGCAGCACCGCTTCTACTCGCTCGACCCCGAGCCGCTCGAGATGGTGGAGGACTTCGTGATCCCCTTCCTCTCGGCGGGCTTCGACACCGAGGTGACGGTCGAGTACCTCTCGGAGAGCGGTGAGCGCCTGCCCGACCCCGAGGAATCGGGGGAGGTGCTGTCGGAGGAGGTCGCCGCCGCGGCCGGCAACCTCGGTCGCGCGGTCGCGACGGCGGAGCACCGGGTCAAGGAGCTGGTGGCCCGCTTCCGCCTGCACTGAGGGTTCGTTCCCGTCATTCGCGGTTCGCGCGCATACGGATCGCTGCGGTAGGATGAGGGTTTTGTGGGCCGCGAACGCGCGCGGCCCTGAGACGTTGTGAGGTTCACCGTGGGTTCAGTCATCAAGAAGCGCCGCAAGCGCATGTCGAAGAAGAAGCACCGCAAGCTGCTTCGCAAGACGCGCCACCAGCGTCGCAACAAGAAGTAGTCGCCGCGCGCGGGCGTCGTCCGACGCTCGCGCTCCGGCCCGCTCCGCGCCATCCTGCTCCGACCCGAGGTCGAATGACGGCGGGCCGGCGGCGATGATCGGATCTCGCTCCGCGGCCGCCCTCGACGGATCGCCCCGCGGCTCTAGACTGGGCGGATGCCGAAGACCGTCGCCGTCACGCTGCTCTCGAAGCCGGGGTGCCATCTCTGCGACGATGCGCGGGTCGTGATCGAGGCCGTGCTGGCCGACTTCGCGGCGCGCGGCGTCCCGATCGCATTCGAAGAGGTCGACATCATGGGCGACCCCCGACTCGCGAGGCTCCACGCAGAGGAGATCCCCGTCGTGCTCGTGAACGGACGGCGCCACGCCATCTGGAGGGTCGATGCGGCCCGCCTCTCGGCCGCGCTGCAGAAGCGCACCGGCATCCGGAACACGAAGGAGAAGCCATGACCGTGCGACACATCGTCAGCTGGAGGCTGAGCGGCGAGACCCTGGCCGAGCGGAACGCGCAGGCCGAGGAGATGACGGCGGCGCTGCAGACGCTTCCGGGCAAGGTGCCGAGCCTGCGCAGCCTCAGCGTGCACCGCAACGAGTTCCACGAGGGCGAGAACTTCGACCTGGTGCTGATCACCGAGTTCGACGATGCCGAGGGGCTCGCCGAATACGACGCGCACCCGGATCACCTCGCGGTGGCGACCATCACCCGGAGGAACTCCGCGGGCCGCGCCGCCGTCGACTTCCATGTCTGAGGGGCCCGGCTCCGATCCCCGATCGACGCACCGGGAGCCCGCCCGGTTCCACGTCGCCGCCGATGTGGTCGTGCTTGCCCCGCAGTCCGGCGAGATCAGCGTGCTGCTGATCGAACGTCGGAACGATCCCTACCGGGGCCGCCTGGCCCTGCCCGGCGGCTTCGTCGACCCGGGCGAGACCGCCGAGCAGGCCGCCCGGCGCGAGCTCGCCGAGGAGACGGGCGTCACCGGCTTCCGGGGCCGTTTCGAGCAGCTGGCCGCCTACGGTCCCGCCGGGCGCCGCGACCCGCGCGGCGAGATCGTGAGCGTCGCCTTCCTCGCGCTCGCCGCCGAGCGGCTGCTGGTGCAGGGCGGCGACGACGCGGCCTCGGCCGAATGGGTGCCGGTCGCCGAGGCGCTCGCGCCCGGGCGCCTGGCCTTCGACCACGAGCGGATCCTCGGGGATGCCCTGCGGCGGGCCGGGTACTCCGCTGCGCCGGGATCCGCCGGGCGCGAGTCCGTCTAGCGCCCGCCGGCCGCCCGGCCGAGCACGCCCGCGCGCGTGAGCAGCAGGTAGAGCTCGCAGCCGAGGCAGAAGCCGAACGCGGCGTTGAGGAACGCCGCGACGAACGCGGCCGCTCCGGCGATCACGAGCGCCCAGGGCACGCCCAGCAGGTGCAGCACCAGCCCGACCCCGACGACGACGAGACCGACGCCCTGGGCGAAGCGCGGCGGCCGGGCGTCCTCCCACTCGCGCGGTGGCGCGAGCCTCGGCCCGATGAGGCCGCGGAAGAGGGCGTTCAGCGGTTGCGTGCGCGCCGACACCAGCGACCAGGCGAAGAGCACTGCCGCGATGAGGAGGATCAGGAACCCCGGGTCGAGCGCGCGCGCCGCGAAGCCCGCGAGGCCGAGGGCAGGCGCGGTGGAGGTGCCGACGAGGGCGAAGTAGGTGCCGACGAGCAGGATCGCGGCGGTGATCGCGGCGTTCGTGCGGGGCTGCCTCGGGTCCACCGTGCCGGCGGGCCGCGCCGGGGCGGCGCCGGGAGCGCTCTGCGCCGGGGCGGCGTCTGCGGAGACCCGCGCGGATGCGGTGGATTCAGTGGGTTCGGTCATGCTGCGCTTCCGATCGTCGATTCGATCCCGTCGCTCAGCGTCGCGCGGGAGAAGGTGCCCGCGAGCCTGCCGCGGGGAGTGCCGGAGCCGTCGAGGATCAGCACGGTCGGGGTCTGGGTCAGGCGGTACCTCGAGGCGAGCTCGGGTCGGTCGGTCACGTCCACGTGGATGAAGTCGAGCCCCGGCCGGCTCTCGACCGTCTGCGAGATCAGCCGCCGCACCGAGGGGCACCTGGTGCAGTACGCGGTGCTGAACTGGATGATCGTGCCGCCCGCCCCGAACTCGTGCGCGCCGAAGTCGGCGGGGTCGACCGCCTGGGTCGGCTGCAGGCGGCGCACGCGTCCGCCCCGCCGGGCGAGCACCGCGCCGACGACCGCCGCCACGACGAGGAGCGCTGCAATGACGCCGAGAGCCGTCAACGGGTTCATGGGCGCGCCTCCTCTCGCTCCTCCGGTCCGCATGCGGGACGGCCGACGATAGTCAATGGTTCAGCTTATGGTAGGCATGCCGGATGATTATGCGTGCAGAGGTTACGCGCCTTTACGCCCGGTCCGTTTCCGCTTCCGCTGTCGCGCCTGCGCGGTACTCGCTCGGTGTGACGCCGACGACAGCCTTGAAGTCGGTCGCGAAATGCGCCTGGTCGGCGTACCCCACCTCGCCCGCGATAGCGGCGACGGTCACGGTCGCATCCTCGCGCAGGCGCTCCGCGGCCTCCTGCACGCGCCGTCTGCGGATCATCGAGCGCAGCGAGAGCCCGAAGAAGCGCTCCGCGATGCGCTGCAGGGTGCGCGTCGAGGCGTGCAGCCGCGGGGCGAGCTGGTCGACACGGGTGATCGCGGCGTCGGCGAGCGCGTCCGCGAGTTCGTTCGCGAGCAGGCCGTCCGCACCAGGCTCGGGTGCGCGGGCCTCGATCCACTCCGCCAGCGCGGTCGCGGCGCGGTCGCGACGGGCCGCGCTCGAGAGGTGCGGATCCGCCATCGCCCCTGCGACCTCGCCCAGCAGCGCCGGCTCCTCGAACGGCGCGGCGGCGTCGCGCAG
>CALMSE010000197.1 GCA_937872275.1 uncultured Leucobacter sp.
TGCGGAGCGCGCTCATCGCCGCGGGCGTCGCCGTCGCGCTGGTGCTGGGCGGCGGCGCGGCCTGGGCGGCCGATCGCTTCCTCGTGCCGAAGGTGCAGATCGCCGATGTCGCGAGCTACGAGGCGGCGAACTCGGCCGCTTCCGGCACCGCGACCGACGGCGATGCCGCCGATGCCGGGGCAGGGTCCGAAGGATCCGGCACGGTCTCGGGCAGCAGCTACACCGACGGCGAGACCTCGGTCGAGATCAGCACCGTGACGACGGGCAGCGGATCCGACACCCTCACCACCTACGTCGCCGAGGTGACGCTCGGCGACGCGACCGAGCTGCGGTCCGCCTTCGCGAACAACCAGTTCGGACAGAACATCATCGCGACCACGAGCGAGATCGCCGAGGCCAACGGCGCGGTCTTCGCGATCAACGGCGACTACTACGGATTCCGCGACACGGGCATCGTGATCCGCAACGGGGTGGTCTACCGCGACGAGCCCGCGCGCACCGGCCTCGCGCTCTACGCCGACGGCACGGCGCGGATCTACGACGAGACCGCCACGAGCGCCGAGGAGCTCGTCGCCGAAGGGGTCTGGAACACCCTGAGCTTCGGGCCCGCGCTCGTCGAGGGCGGCGAGGCCGTCGACGGCATCGAGAGCATCGAGGTCGACACCAACTTCGGCAACCACTCGATCCAGGGCGAGCAGCCGCGCACCGCGGTCGGCGTGATCGACGACAACCATCTGGTGTTCGTCGTGGTCGACGGCCGCGAGACGGGCTACAGCCGCGGGGCCACGCTCACGGAGCTCGCCGAGATCATGCTGAGTCTCGGGGCCGAGACGGCCTACAACCTTGACGGCGGCGGATCCTCGACCATGTACTTCGACGGAGCGGTGATCAATCGGCCCTCGAACGGCGGCGAGCGGGGCACGAGCGACATCCTCTACGTGGCGGGCTGAGCGATGATCGTGCTGATCCCCGCCTACGAGCCCGGCCCGCATCTGCCGGAGCTGGTGGCCGCCCTCGTCGCCGGTGATCCGCATCTCGACGTGCTCGTCGTCGACGACGGATCGGGCCCGGCCTTCGCCCAGGTCTTCGCCAGGGCCGAGGCGGCGGGGGCCGAGGTGCTGCGCCACGATCGCAATCGGGGCAAGGGCGTCGCGCTGAAGACCGGCTTCGTGTACGTCGTGCGGCGCTTCCCGGGGGCGGGGGTGGTGACGGCCGATGCCGACGGGCAGCACGAGGTCGCCGATGTGCTCGCCGTCGCGGCCGAGCTGCGCGGGGAGCGGGAGGATCCGGATGCCCCGATGATCCTCGGCTGCCGGGCCTTCGACGGCCCGGTTCCCGCGCGCAGCCGCATCGGCAACGGCATCGCCCGGGGCCTCTTCCGCGCGGCGGCCGGCTGGCGCCTCTCGGACACGCAGACCGGGCTGCGCGGGATCCCCGCGGCGATGCTGCCGTGGCTGCTCCGGGTGCCGGGCGAGCGGTTCGAATACGAGCAGCAGGTGCTGCTGCACCTCCGGCGGGCCGGGTTCTCGGCGCGCGAGCACCGGATCGCGACGGTGTACCTCGAGGGCAACGAGTCGAGCCACTTCCGGCCCGTGCTCGACTCGCTGCGGGTGATGCTTCCCGTGGCCGTGTTCGCGGCCTCGTCGCTCGTCGCCTTCGCCATCGACGCGGCGGCGCTGTTCGTGCTGCAGGGGCTGACCGGGCTGCTGGTGCCCTCGATCGTCGCGGCCCGGCTGCTGAGCGCGAGCATCAACTTCTGGGTGAACCGCCGCGTGGTGTTCATGCGCAGGGGGCGCGAGCGCCTGGCGCGGCAGATCGCGCAGTACGCGCTGCTCGCGGCGCTGCTGCTCGCATCGAACGTCGTCTGGATGTCGTATCTCACCGGCATCGGCGCGCCGCTCTGGGCGGCGAAGATCGTCACCGAGCTCGTGCTCTTCCTCACGAGCTACGGGGTGCAGCGGCGGGTGGTGTTCGGGCCCGCCGCATCCGCGGCGGCCGCCGGGTCGGCGCCTTCCGCCGCGGCCCTCCCCTCCGCTGCGCCGCCGTCGTGGTGACGGTGCGCAGGGCATCGTGCACCCGAAGATCTGATCTCGGAACAGGACGGTCGATGTCGCTCGCCCTCTCGACTCCTGACGTTTCACCGCGCCGGTGTCGGCCATGTCCGGTCGCCCTCGCCGCGGGCAGCGCAGATCGTTGGAGGGAAGAGGAGATTCTCGGCTCGTCCCGGCTGCACGGCGAACGTCAGCCTCAGGTTGCGAGCAGCGAGGCCAATCCGACGAGCGTCTCGGTCGTGCCGCCGTCGATGCGCACCCGCACCGAGGCCCGGCGATCCACCGCCGTGGGCCCGCGGTTGACGACCGCGACCGGGATCCCCCGTTGCTCGGCGCGGTGCACGAGCCGCACGCCGGTGTTGACCGCCAGCGAGGAGCCGGCGATCAGGAGGGCGGAGGCCCCGGCGACGATGCGTTCGGCGTGCTCGAACACGGGCTGCGGCACGTGCTCCCCGAAGTAGACCACATCCGGTCGGAGCATTCCGCCGCAGGCCGGGCAGATCGGCACCCGGACCCCCGCGGTGTCCGCGACATCCGCATCGCCGTCCGGGGTGATCTCGGCCCCGGCGTTCCGCTCGGCGAAGCCCGGGTTGGCGGCGTCGAACCAGCCCAGCACCTCGGTGCGGCTGAAGCGGTGATCCTCGGGCAGGCAGCGGATCACCGCGCCGTTGCCGTGCAGCTCGGCCAGGTTGACCGAGCCGGCGCGGGCGTGCAGCCCGTCGACGTTCTGCGTGACGACGCCGCTCAGCCATCCCTCCGTCTCCATGCGGGCCACCGCGAGATGCCCGGCGTTCGGCTCGATCCCCCGCATGCGCAGCGCCCCCACGCGCGCGCCCGCCCAGAAGCGGCGCCGGTACGCCTCGTCGTGCGTGAACTGGTCGATGCGCATCGGGGTGCGCGGCGGGGTGCCCGCGCCGCGGTAGTCGGGGATGCCGGAGTCGGTGCTGATGCCCGCGCCGGTGAGGATCGCGGCGGGACCCGCGGCGAAGAGATCGGCCAGGCGCGCGAGCTCCGACCCGCCGCCGTGATCCGTGCCTCGCATGCTCCCAGCCTAGACGCGCGGCGCGGCTCCACCTCCCTGGCGCCGGAGGAAATCAGGGACGTCGGTGCGGCGTTCGAGGCGCATGAACCATGCATCCGCTTCTCCGGCTCGGGGTGGGGAGGGGTGGCTCGGGGAGGGGAGGGCGAGGCTCGGGGTGGAGGCAAGCAAGTAGGATCGACACCATGACCACCGCGCGCGAGCAGCTCATCGATCTCATCAGGGCCGAGGCCGTGTTCCACGGCGATTTCACGCTCACGAGCGGCAAGAAGGCGACGTACTACATCGACCTGCGCAAGCTCTCGCTCGATCACCGTGCGGCCCCGCTCATCGGGCAGGTCATGCTCGACCTCATCGACGGCGTCGACGGCGTGGTCGCGGTGGGCGGGCTCACGATGGGGGCGGATCCGATCGCCGCGGCGATCATGCACCAGGGCGTCGCGCGCGGCAGGACCTACGACTCCTTCGTCGTGCGCAAGGAGCCGAAGGATCACGGCCGCGGCCGCCAGGTCGAGGGCCCCGACCTCGCGGGCAAGCGCGTCATCGTGGTCGAGGACACCTCGACGACCGGCGGCTCGCCCCTCAAGGCCATCGAGGCGCTCGAGAAGGTCGGGGCCGAGGTCGCCGGCGTCGCGGTGGTGGTGGATCGCCAGGCCCCGGCCAAGGAGCGCATCGAGGCGGCCGGCTACGAGTACCGCTACGCGATCGGCCTCGCCGACCTGGGCCTCGACCCGCAGTAACCGGGAAGCGGGCCCGGACCCGGACCCGGTCCCGGCTCAGTCGGCGATCTCGGCGACTGAGCGCTCGACCTCCCTCAGCACGGTGCGGTCGAACCGCGAGCGCTCGCCGGGGACGTAGCGGACGCCGAGCAGCTCGCCGCCGATGAAGCGGTAGGAGCGGTGGCGCTCGTAGAGGTCCCAGTCGACGGGGCTGCCGTAGTCGTACCCGACGCTGATGCCGGTGAAGGGGGCCATGCCGAAGAGCATGGGCACCTGCGCGATCTCGGCGTCGAGCCGTCCGTCGACCTCGAGCGTCAGCCGCCAGTGGAGTCCGGGCGACTCGTCGACGCGGAGCGCGAGGTGATGGGCGCCGGGGGCGAGGGCGGATCCGCGCCCGCGGTGCATCTCGCCGTACGCGTTGTAGGAGATGAGCGGGGCTCCGCCGTCGATGGTCACCAGGTAGCCGCCGCCCTGGTCGCCGTGCGCGACGATCGTGCCCGCGGCGCCGTCTTCGACGACGAGGTCGATCTCGACGGCGAAGGACTTCAGCACCGTGAGCTGGGCCGAGCGGAAGCGCTCGAGCGGGGGGCGGAAGGGAGGAAGCGTCACGGGGTCCGCGAGCGGCGCCTCGGTCGCCGGACGATTCGCGTGCAGCCCGCCGTCGTCGTCGAGCGGGAAGACGGTGTTGCGCCACGCCTCCGTGCGCCAGCGCTCGGCGAGCTCCGTCGTGCGCTCCGGGTGCTCGCCCGCGAGGTCGCGGATCTCGGTCGGGTCGGAGGCGAGGTGGTAGAGCTCCCAGTCGCCACCCGCGGCGCCCTGCTCCTTGCGGGGCGGCCGCGGCGAGACCGCCTTCCACTCGCCGTCGATGAACGCGCGTCTGCCGACGATCTCGAAGTACTGCGACTCGCGCCCGGGGGCGGCGGGGTCTCCGAGCACGTCGGCGATGCTGGCGCCGTCGGGCTCCCGGGTCGGCCGCCCGCGCAGCTCGGCGAGCGGGGGGACCCCGGTGAGCTCGAGGATCGTGGGGGCGAGGTCGGAGACGAAGAGGAACTGATCGCGCAGGCCCCGCGCGGCGATCGGAGCGGCCGGCCACGACACGACGAGGGGCGCGTGCACGCCGCCCTCGTAGGTCGAGCCCTTGAAGGAGCGGAAGGGGGTGTTCGAGACCCGGGCCCAGCCGGTGGGGTACTGGCTGAAGAGGCGCGGCCCGCCGATCTCGGCGGGGTGGCGGGGCACGTCGCGCACCCAATCCTCCGCGACCGGCAGGGCATGGCCGAACTGCGCGAAGTAGCTTCTCGTGCCGGTCGGTCCGCCCTCGGCGGTGCCGCCGTTGTCGCTCGCGACGACGATGATCGTGTTCTCGAGCTCGCCGAGCTCTTCGAGCCGGCCCATGACCCGGCCCACGCTCTGGTCGATCTCGTCCACGGCGGCCGCGTAGACCTCCATGTGCCGGGCGAACAGCGCCCGCTCGTCATCGCTCAGGGTCTCCCAGCGCGGGATCTGGCCCTCGTCGGCATGCGCGCCTTCGGGCAGCTCCGCGTGCTCGGGCACGATGCCGAGCTCGCGCTGCCGCTGGAAGCGGGCGTCGCGCAGCGCGTTCCACCCCGCCTCGTAGCGGCCGCGGTGCCGTTCGATGTCGGCCTCCTTGGCCTGGATGGGGCCGTGCACGGAGGTGTGGGCGTAGTAGAGGAAGAAGGGCTTCTCCGCGTCGTTCACCCGAAGCTCGTCGATCATGGCGAGGGCCTCGCCGGTGAGCTGGTCGGTGAGGAAGTAGCCGTCGGGGAACTCGGGGACGTCGACGACGGAGTTGTCGCGGACGAGCCGGTGCGGGTGGTGGAGCGACGTGAAGCCGTCCATGGAGCCGAAGTAGCGGTCGAAGCCGCGCTGCAGCGGCCACGACGACTTGTCGGCGGCGTCGTGCATGCGGCTCTCGCCGGTGAGGTGCCACTTGCCGACCATGAAGGTGGCGTAGCCGCCGGCGCGCAGCGACTCGGCGAGCGTGGGCGCGTCCTGCGGCAGCTCGCAGGTGAAGCCCGGGTACCCGGGATCGGTGTGGGCGACGAAGCCGAAGCCGGCGCGATGCGGGTTGAGCCCGGTCAGGAGCGCGGCCCGGGCCGGCGAGCACATGGGCGCCGTGCGGTAGTTGGTGAAGACCCAGCCGTCGCCCGCGAGGCGGTCGATGTGCGGCGTCGGGATCTCGCTGCCGAAGGGGCCGAGATCGCTGAAGCCGAGATCGTCGACGAGCATGACGATCACGTTGGGGGCGCCCTCGCGGGCTGTGGGACGCGCCGGCCACCACGGGACGGAGTCGGAGACGAACTCCCCGACCCTGCCCTCGAAGTGCTCGTACCCGCGGTGTTCAGGGGTGCTCACGTCAGCCGGCCTTTCTGATGAGCTCGAAGACCTCGGTGCGGAGCTCGGCGAACTCGGGCCGTGCGCGGGTGACGATCTGATCGCGCGTCCCGCCGAAGTCGATGTCGAGGATCCGGGTCACGCGGGCGGGGCGTTCGCCCAGGACCACGACCCGGTCGGAGAGGTACACCGCCTCGTCGATGTCGTGGGTCACGATCACGATCGTCATGCCGAACTGCTCCCGGATCCTGAGGCAGAGGTCTTCGAGTTCGAAGCGGGTCTGCGCGTCGACCGACGCGAAGGGCTCGTCCATGACGAGGACCTCGGGACGGTACGCGATCGCGCGGGCGATCGCGACGCGTTGCTGCATGCCGCCGGAGAGCTGCCAGGGGTACTTCTGCTCGGCGCCGGCGAGGCCGACCGCGGCGAGGGCTGACGCGATGCGCTCCTCGCGTTCGGCGGCGGGCAGGCGGAGGTGCTTCAGCGGCAGCCTGACGTTCTTGGTCACGGTGAGCCAGGGCATGAGGGAGCGGGTGTACTCCTGGAACACGAGCGCCATCTCCTCGGGCGGCCCGTCGATCGGCTTCCCGTCGATGAGGGCG
>CALMSE010000198.1 GCA_937872275.1 uncultured Leucobacter sp.
GATGCGATCCCCTGCGCGCTGAGCAGGTCGGCGATCCACTCGTACTCCTCCATGGCGATGCCGGCGCCGTCGCCGTTGCGGTCGACGTCGCCCGTGCCGCCGGCGATGACGGCGGCGGCCACCGGGCGGCTCGGGTCGATCGGTCCGCGGAAACTGGCATGGAAGGCGATGTCACCGCTGAAGAAGGTCACGTCGGCATCGTCCTGGATGGTGAGGCATTCGACGGCGGCACCCGCGGGCGCCGGGGCCGCGACGATGCCGGATCCGGCTGCGACCAGGAAGGCGATGGCGAGGATCGCGCCTGCGCGCCGCGGCCGGCGCGGGCCGCCGAGCAGCACGACGATTCCCGCGACGAGGAGGAGGATGAGCGCGGTGATCAGCGCGACGACGAGCGGATCGGAACCGGTCGACGGTAGACAATCCTGCAGGCCAGGCATCAGCACCCCCCCCTTTCTCGAAACACTAGCATCGGAGGCGGGAGCGACTGCGACGGACTCGAGCGCTTCGGCCGTGCGGCGGCTCAGCCTTCGACGATCCCGTTCACCGCGGGGAGCTCCCGATCGGTGAAGCAGCTGCGAGTTCCCGTGTGGCAGGCGGCGCCCAGCTGGATCACGCGCACGAGCAGGGTGTCGCCGTCGCAGTCCACCGCCACCGAGCGCACGTACTGCCGGTGCCCCGAGGTGTCGCCCTTGCGCCAGTACTCCCCGCGCGAGCGCGACCAGAAGGTCACGCGGCCCTCGGTGAGCGTGCGCCGCACGGCTTCGCGATCCATCCAGGCGAGCATGAGCACCTCGCCCGACTCGTCATCCTGCACGATCGCGGGCAGGAGCCCGTCGGCGTCGAAGGAGAGCTGATCGAGGGCGGATTCGGCGTTCACCGTCCCAGCCTAGCCCGTGCGGTCGCGGCTCAGCGCACCGGATAGCCCGCTTCGGCGATCGCCCGCTTCACCTGGCCCACCGTGAAGACGCCGTCGTGGAACACCGAGGCGGCGAGCACCGCGTCGGCACCGGCCGCGATGGCAGGGGCGAAATGCGAGAGCTCTCCCGCGCCACCGGAGGCGATCACCGGCACCCGGGCGATCCCGCGCACGAGCGCGGTGAGCTCGAGGTCGAAGCCCGCGCGCGTGCCGTCGGCGTCCATGGAGTTGACGAGCAGCTCGCCCGCGCCCCGATCCACCGCCTCGCGGCACCATTCGAGCGCATCGAGATCGGTCTCGCGCTTGCCGCCGTGGGTCGTCACCACGAAGCCGCTCGGGGTACGGGGCGAGCGCTTCACGTCGAGCGAGAGCACGAGCACCTGCGAGCCGAAGCGAGCGGCGATCTCGCCGATGACCGCGGGGCGCGCGATAGCGCCGCTGTTGATGCCGACCTTGTCGGCGCCGACCCCGAGAAGACGCGCGACGTCGTCGACCTCCCGCACGCCTCCACCGACGGTGAGCGGGATGAAGACCTGCTCCGCGGTGCGACGCACCACCTCGTAGGTGGTGCTGCGGTCGTCGAGCGTCGCGGTGACATCGAGGAAGGTGAGCTCGTCGGCCCCCTGCTCCGCGTAGCGAGCGGCGAGCTCGACGGGGTCGCCGGCGTCGCGGAGGTTCAGGAAGTTGACGCCCTTCACCACGCGGCCCCCGGCCACGTCGAGACAGGGAATGACGCGCACCGCGACGGTCATGGCGACCCCCTACAGCCTGGCGGCGTGGATCGCCGTGACGAGGATCGCGCGGGCGCCGATGTCGGCCAGCCGATCCATGACCTCGTTCGCGTCGTCGGCGGGGATCATCACGCGCACGGCCACCCAGCCGTCCTCGCGCAGCGGAGACACGGTCGGCGACTCGATGCCGCCGGCGACCTCGATCGCGGCGGAGAGCCGCGACTCCTCGAGGTCGTACTCGACCATCACGAACTTGCGCGCGACGAGCACGCCGCGCAGGCGCCGCAGCAGGCGATCGACGCCGTCGTGGCGCTTCGGGCCGCCGATCAGCACCGCGGTCGACTCGAGGATGACGGGGCCGAAGATCTCGAGCCCCGCGGAGGCGAGGGTCGCCCCGGTCGAGACCACATCGGCGACCGCGTCGGCCACGCCGAGCTGCACCGCCGATTCGACCGCTCCGTCGAGCTTCACCGTGATCGCCTCGATCCCGCGCTGCCGCAGGAAGTCGTCGACGAGCTTCGGGTAGCTGGTCGCCACGCGCCGTCCCGCGAGCCGCTCGAGATCGGCGAAGGCGCCGGCGGGCGCCGCGAAGCGGAAGGTCGAGTCGCCGAAGTCGAGATGGGCGATCTCCCGGGCCTCCGAGCCCGAGTCGAGCAGCAGGTCGCGCCCGGTGATGCCGACGTCGAGCGCGCCCGAGCCCACGTAGGTCGCGATGTCGCGCGGGCGCAGGTAGAAGAACTCGACATCGTTCCGGGTATCGCGGTGCACGAGCTTGCGGCTGTCGCGCCGCCCGCTGTAGCCGGCCTCGGCGAGCATCTCGGCGGCGATTTCGGAGAGCGAGCCCTTGTTGGGTACCGCTACGCGGAGCATGGAGTGGTCCTTCTTCAGAGGTATCGGTAGACGTCTTCGAGCTTCAGCCCTTTGGCGAGCATCAGCACCTGCAGGTGGTAGAGCAACTGGCTGATCTCTTCGGCGCAGGCTGCTTCGCCCTCGTATTCGGCCGCCATCCAGACCTCGGCCGCCTCCTCGACGATCTTCTTCCCGATGGCATGCACGCCCGAGTCCAGGCGCGCGACGGTGTCGCTGCCCGCTGGTCGCGTCTCGGCCTTCTCGCTCAGCTCGGCGAAGAGCTCGTCGAATGTCTTCACGTTGACCAATGCTATCGGGTTCGCGGGAGGGATCGTGGCGCTCGGCGCGTGTGCGAGGCCGCGGCCTCGCGAAGCGTCGATCCGCATGCAGATCGACGCACGCTCAGTGTCGATGGTTCGCTGCGGCAAGCCGCAGCTCGGCGATCCGCTCCTCGGGCACCCCGCCGTAGACCGCGGAGCCCGCGACGAAGGTGTCGGCCCCGGCCTCGGCGGCGATGCCGATCGTGTCGACGGTGATGCCGCCGTCGACCTGCAGCCACACGTCGAGCCCGAGGCGGGCCTTCGCCTCCGCCACACGACGCAGCTTCGGCATCATGTCGGCCATGAACGACTGCCCGCCGAAACCGGGCTCCACGGTCATCACGAGCAGCTGGTCGAACTCGGGCAGCAGCTCGAGATACGGCTCGGGGTCGGTTCCGGGTTTCAGCGCGATGCCGGCCCGGGCACCGATCTCGCGGATCCTGCGGGCGAGAGCCACCGGATCCGCAGCGGCCTCTGCGTGGAAGGTCACCGAGAACGCGCCGAGCTCCGCATAGCCCGGGGCCCACCGATCCGCGTCGGAGATCATGAGGTGCACGTCGAGCGGGATCGGGGAGACCGCCTGAATGCGCTCGACGATCGGCGGCCCCATCGTCAGGTTCGGGACGAAGTGGTTGTCCATCACGTCGACGTGCACGAGGTCGGCGGTCGCGATCCGCTCGAGCTCTGCCTGCAGGTTCACGAAGTCGGCGGAGAGGATGCTCGGGTTGATGCGCTGCGCGGTCACCTCTCGATTCTAGGAGATCGGCGGGGGCGCCCGCGCCCGCCGCGCTCTCATAGGATGGGGCCATGTCCGAGCAGCAGGATGAGCAGCACCGACCGCCGGTCCCCCAGTACGGGCCGCCGCCTCCCGGCACCCCGTACTCCCAGACGCCGTTCGGCACCCCGCTTCCTCCGGCCCCCGCGGGCCCCCCGCGGCAGGGCGGTCTCCCCACCGGAGCGATCATCGGGATCGTGGCCGGCGCGGTCGGGCTCGTGCTGGTGCTGATGGTCGCGCTGGGCTTCGGCGCGCTCAACGCGCTGCGCCCGGCGCTCGCGCCTCCGGATCGGGATCCCGCGCCGACGCCTGCGCCCGACGCCGCAGGGGCGGCCCTGGCTGTGGAGGGCTATCTGCACGCCCTCGCCGACGGCGACGCCGAGGCCGCGCTCGAGTACCTCTGGGTCGAGGAGGGGCAGGGTCTGCTCCTCACCGACGAGGTGCTCGAGGTCTCGTCGCGGCTCGCGCCCATCACCTCCATCGAGGTGGGAACCGGCTCGGCGGGCTTCGAGGACTACGGGGTCTCCGTCCCCGTCTCCTTCAAACTCGGCGACCAACGGGTCGAACGCGAATTCGAGCTCTGGGAGGCCTCGGACGGCTGGGAGATCTTCGACGGGCTCGTACCGGTCTGGTTCGACGGCCTCACGGGCCTCGACCCGACGGTGAACGGGGTCGCCGCAGAGGGATACCTGCCGGTCTTCCCGGGCGTCTACGAGGTCGTCATCGACAACGACTACCTCGCGCTCGACCTGCCGGAGGGCCGGGTCCGCCTCGCCACCGACGACGACTCCTACGATCTCACCGCGGTTCCGGTCGTGCCGACCGAGCTGGGCGACACGACCTTCCGCTCGCTCGTGCGCGCCTCGCTCGACGAGTGCCTGGCGATGACCTCGCTCACGACCCCCTGCGGCTTCGACGTGTCGGCGACCACCACTGGCTCAGCCGGCGACCGGATCGTCGAGGGATCGGTGCGGCGCGAGCTCACCCAGGCGGGCCGGGACGCCTTCGACGCGCTCACGATCGAGCAGGACTACGACCCGCCCACCGCGATGACCACGTGGGACTACTTCCCGGTACGCGCCACGGCGCAGCTCGCGAACGGCGGCACGGCGGAGGTGCAGGCCTCTCCCATGCGCTACCCGCAGGTCGACTTCGCGGCCGCGCAGCCGCGCGTCGAGTGGGTCGACTGAGACTTCTCAGGCGGCCTGCTCCGGGTGCGGATCCGCCGCCGGCGACGGCGCCGGATCCGCATCGGCGTAACTGCGGCTCAGCCTGCGATAGGTCGGCGTGAGCAGGGCCAGCAGGGCGATGACCGTCGTGACGATGCCCGCCCAGAGGAAGATGAGGGCGATGCCCCGGCTCTCGCCCTCGCCCAGCAGCCACTTCCAGCTCTGCTCCCCCTCGCCGTCACGCATGTAGGGCACGATCCAGAACTCGGCGATCGGGGCGATCAGCAGCGAGGTGATGGGGGCCGCGGCCGCCTCGAAGGTCATCGCGAGCCCGAACACCCGGCCCTGCTTCTCGAAGGGCACCACGCGTTGGATCACGGTCTGCTCGGCCGCCTCGATCGCGGGCATCAACAGCATGAAGAGCCAGATGCCCGCGATGAAGAGCCACGCCCACTCGCGGATCGCGACCACCGAGCCGATCACCCCGAGCACGGCCACCAGCACGAGCATGGTCCGCACCGGATTGGCGCCGAGGCCCCACTTGGCGACGACCGCCCCGCCGACGATGAAGCCCGTGCCCGCGAGCCCGAAGACGATGCCCCAGATCTCGACCGGGAACATGGTGAGCCCGTAGGGGTCGAGCAAGGCCATGTATACGCCGCTGGCGAAGTTGTTGAAGGTCGTGAACATGATCAACCCCAGCAGGCCGGGCACCGCGAGGATCGCGATCATGCCGCCGCGGAAATCGACCGCGCTGCGGTTCGGGTCGTGCGCGATCTCCCGCTCCGGGATGCGGAGCATGAGCAGGTGCACGATGGGGAGCGCGGTGGCCACGACCGCGATGATCATGGTGGCGCCCATCCCGAGCATGCCGATGGAGATGCCGCTGAAGACGCTCGTCACGATGAAGCTCAGGCCCTGCACCGTGCCGACGAGGCCGTTCGCGTTCGCATGACGCTCGGGGGGCACGAGCAGCGTCACGGTGGTCGAGAGCGCAAGGCCGCGCAGCAGCTCGACCACGCAGCCCGCGAGCAGCACGACGGTGAAGATCCAGAACCACGGGCGGTCGAGGGCGAGCAGCGACTCCGCGGGCACGACGAAGAAGATCGCGGTGCCGATGACGAAGGCTGCCATCGAGAACCAGGCCGATGCCAGCATGACCCGGCGCTTGCGGTAGCGATCCACCAGCGAGCCGAACCACATCGAGCACAGGGCGAGGAGGATCATGTAGGCCCCGCCGAGGATGCCCGTCGCGAGGATGCTGCGCGTCTCGAGGTACACCCAGAAGACCACCGCGAACCAGAGGAAGTTCGTCGTGAGGCCGGCGATCCCCGTGTTCACGAGCACGTGCACGAAGGTGCGCCAGCCGCCCGGCGGCGGCGCGGAGGCAGGAGATGCTTGCGGCGCTGCGTTCACCCGTCCAGCGTAGTGGCCCGTTCGAGGAGCGCGATGAACATCGCGTCCGTGCCGTTGCGGTGCGGCCACAGCTGGGCGCTCGGACCGTCGCCCGCGAGGCCGAGCGGTTCCCGGGCGACGGAGTCGAGGATCGGCCTCGCGTCGAGCTCGCGCAGCCCGGGGTGGCGTTTCAGCGCCTCGGCGACGACGACCCGGGTCTCTGCGAGATGCGGCGAGCAGGTGACGTAGGCGAGGAGGCCGCCGGGGGCGAGGTGGTCGGCCGCCGCGTCGATCAGCTGCCCCTGCAGAGCGGTGAGCCCGGGAAGATCCCCCGGCTGCTTGCGCCAGCGCGCCTCGGGACGGCGGCGCAGCGCGCCGAGGCCCGAGCAGGGCGCGTCGACGAGGATGCGATCGTAGAACGCGGTGCGGTCGCCGCGGTCGCCGAACGCGGCGCCCTCCCGCCCGTCGTGACAGACGATCTCGACGTCCTTCTCATGGGCCGAGACGGCGCGCCGCACGAGCTCGGCGCGGTGCCCCGAGACCTCGTTCGCCCGCAGGGAGGCGCCGGCGAGCGCCGCCTCGGCGGCGAGCACCGCCGTCTTCCCGCCCG
>CALMSE010000199.1 GCA_937872275.1 uncultured Leucobacter sp.
GTGCTAGAGTAGATCTTTGGTGCGCAAGCACCCGAATGTGAGCCCCCCGAGGGCGGTGCATCCGCGCGAGCGGAACCCGCACGGGGAGGGATCCACGAACCACTCCATTTCGAACGAAAGCAGCACACTGTGACTCGCACGTATTCGCCGAAGGCCTCCGAGCAGAAGCACGACTGGCTCGTCATCGACGCCACCGACGTGGTGCTCGGCCGCCTGGCCTCGCACGCCGCCGCGCTGCTGCGCGGCAAGCACAAGACGACCTTCGCCCCCCACATGGACATGGGCGATCACGTCATCATCGTCAACGCCGCCAAGGTCGTCATGGCTGCGCAGAAGGCCGCGCAGAAGCGCGCCTACCGCCACTCGGGCTACCCCGGCGGCCTCAGCTCGGTCAGCTACACCGAGCTGCTCGAGAAGAACCCGGAGCGCGCCGTCGAGAAGGCGATCCGGGGCATGCTGCCGAAGAACTCGCTCGGCCGCGACCAGTTCCGCAAGCTGAAGGTCTACGCAGGCCCCGAGCATCCGCACGCTGCGCAGCAGCCGACCGCCTACACCATCGGCCAGGTCGCGCAGTAATCGCCGGCACGAGACTGAGATAGAGGACTTTACAGTGACTGAAGAGAACGTGGCCGTCGAGAGCTACACCACCGAGACCCCCGCCTCCGAGGCGACCGTGTCGACCCCGCGCCCCGCGCTGACCGTTCCGGGCAGCGCCGTGGGCCGTCGCAAGCAGGCCATCGCCCGCGTGCGCCTCGTCCCGGGTTCGGGCGTCATGACCGTCAACGGTCGCGAGCTCTCGGAGTACTTCCCGAACAAGCTGCACCAGCAGCTCATCACCGATCCGTTCACCGTGCTCGAGCTGACCGGCTCGTACGACGTGACCGCCCGCATCAACGGCGGCGGCCCGTCGGGCCAGGCCGGCGCGCTCCGCCTCGCGATCGCCCGCGCGCTCAACGAGATCGACGCCGAGCACAACCGCCCGACCCTGAAGAAGGCCGGCT